>CAIJLM010000478.1 GCA_903821495.1 uncultured Chthonomonas sp.
GACTCCCGAACAGAAACTGGCTCTAGTGCGCGAAGAGACCGCGAAAGCCCCCACCCTTTTTCTTGGGGATGGTATTAACGATGCGCCCGCGCTGACCGCCGCGACGGTGGGTATCGCCTTTGGAAACAGTAGCGACATCACCAGCGAAGCCGCCGATGCAGTAATTCTGGACAGCTCTCTCGAAAAGGTGGACGTACTGTTGCATATCGGAAAGCGTATGCGTAGTATCGCCTTGCAGAGCGCGATAGGGGGAATGGCGCTGAGTATCGGCGGTATGGCGTTGGCGGCTACAGGACGCCTTACTCCGGTGGCTGGGGCGGTTATGCAGGAGGTTATCGATATAGTGGCGGTACTCAATGCGTTGCGCGTTGCGCTTCCGCCGAAAACGCTTACCGACTACTCAGCCCAGTAACCGGAAAGCGTTTGCCAAACTACTCTTACGAAAGGAGTGCGGGGCGGAAGGGCGTTGCGCCGAGTATGCAGACCCCGTATCGCGCTTTTATGGATAATAGCTCTGAGTCAATCTCTCGTCGCGACCTGCTCGCCAACTCCGCCGGAGGGCTGGGCGCGATAGCGCTCGCCTGCCTTTTGAACGAAGAGGCGGGCGCGCAGGCAGGTAGCGAACGCAAGTCGGGAACCCACTTCCCGCCAAAAGCCAAGCGGGTCATTCAGATATTCTGTATGGGCGGCGTGAGCCATGTCGACACGTTCGATTATAAGCCCGACCTAGAGAAGCATAACGGCGAATCGGTGACAAATAAGGGGAAAATAGACACCTTTTTCGGTCAGCCCGGTACGCTGATGAAAAGCCCCTTCGAGTTCCGCAGGTATGGGCGGAGCGGAAAGATGGTCAGCTCTCTCCTACCGCACCTCGCCGAGTGCGTGGACGACCTCACCTTCATACACTCTCTCTCCTCCAAGAGTTCCAACCACACTCCCGCCACTTTCTTCATGAACTCCGGCTTCACTATGAACGGCTTTCCCTGCCTGGGGGCGTGGCTCTCCTACGGTCTTGGTAGCGCAAACCAGAACCTACCAACCTTTGTAACGCTTCCCGACCCCCGCGGACTTCCTGCGGGGGGAGCCATCAACTGGACGAACGGTTTCCTACCCGCCACCCATCAGGGGGTCGCGTTTGGCAACGGGAAGGAGCCTATTCCCGACCTGTTTACGCCCGCCGGGGTTGCAAGCAAACAGCGACACGCCGAAATGGAGTTTTTGAGCGGACTGAATAGAGAGTTTTTGCGCCAGAATCCGGGCGACTCCACCCTCTCGGCGCGTATTCGCGCCTACGAGTTGGCGGCGCAGATGCAGATGAGCATTCCCGAAGTGATTGGGTTCGATGCAGAATCCGAAGCCACCAAACGACTCTACGGGCTGGACAACTCCATTACAGCGGGCTTTGGGCGCAACTGCCTACTAGCGCGGCGACTTTTGGAGCGGGGGGTTCGCTTCGTGCAGGTGATGCACGGGGGCGCGTTTGGTAGTCCGCGCATAAACTGGGACGGTCACGAAGACGTTGTGGAGAACCACACGAAGCAGGCGGCTGTCATGGATAAGCCTCTCGCGGGACTACTAAAAGACCTCAAGGCGCGGGGACTGCTGGACGACACGCTGATACTCTGGATGACGGAGTTCGGGCGCACTCCGATAACACAGGGGATTGGCACGCGGGGGCGCGACCACCATCCAAACGCTTTCACGATGTGGATGGCGGGCGCGGGCTTGAAGCATGGCGTATCGTATGGAGCCTCGGACGAAATTGGCTACTCTGTAGCAGAGAACCCCGTCGAGGTCTACGACTACCACGCCACTGCGCTGAACCTGCTTGGCTTAGACCACAAACGCCTGACCTACTATCATAACGGGATTCAGCGCCGCCTGACCGATGTGCATGGTCACGTCATCGAGTCGATATTGGCATAGGCGAACAGAGGACTCTTTCGGTAGTCCGAGGAGTTCACTCTCCCGCTTTGAGAGGAATACAGAGTTCTGTTCGCACCTCCGACGGAGGCGTTACCGAACAGTCGTCCAAATACACCTCAAAACAGGGCGAATCGGGGAAAGTGTAGCCGCTAGAGGGGAGCCACTCGCCCACGAACTTGCCCCATGCGCTGTTCAAGCCGTCGTAGTGACCGATATGCGTCGCTACGGCGTGAAGCCCTCCGGTAATCTCCTTGATTTGAACCCGCGTATCGTTCGTAGCGAAGTCCGCAGGGACGAAAGCCCCCGCATCCGACCTCAACCTCTCCACAGCCGTAACGTCGGGGTCGTCGTAGTAGAGGGCGACGGTTTGCGCCATCTCCACCCGATTCTCTTTGAGCCAACCCGCCAGCGCCCCAAAGGTTGCGCCAATCATATAGTAGGGACCCGTGTGCGGCATGCAGACTATTTTTTGCGGTTCCAACGTGCGAATTTCTACTTCCATTCCAATATCTCCTTGTGTTTCGATGAAACGAATCGGCGACTCCGCCCCGTAATGCACGCCGTTTGACGCGGGCAGTAGCCCGTTGTAACTCGACTTGCGACGCATATAGGAGGGCGTACAGGCGAAGGCGGAACGAAACGCCCTAATGAAAGCCTCATGGGTGGCGTAGCCCGCCTCAAAAGCGATTTCCGTGATGGGCGCGTTGGTTGTTCGGAGGCGGTTCACGGCGCGTTCTAGGCGGAGGCGGCGTATCATCTCCCCTACGGTCTCTCCCAGTAGCCCCCGAAATAGGCGGTGAAAGTGGAAGCGAGAGAGGCAAACCGAGTCTGCCAGTTCAGGTAGGCTGATGTCTTCGTCCAGGCGCTCAAGGATGGCGCGGACAGCTTCCGTCATGCGGTCTTCGTGGTCTAGCCGTGTTCTCTGTCTCATCGTATCTCTATTATACAGTCAGATTTGTCTACATACTTGTCTCTGGTTGCTATTTTCGCCAAGGCGTAAGGTAACTCAACAAACTCCGCTTTATCAAGGCTCCCGCAGACCTCAACTTCCATTTCGCGTCTCGCACCGCTACGGAGTTATCCAGTTTCCATCGAGCTTTTCACAACACCGTATGGCTTCTGGCGCTCTATCGAGTTCAAGATATTTGCATTAAGGAACCAAGCGCACTGAGGGAAACTGTCCCGGACGCTTCGCATCGCCCACGGAGCCGCCCCACTCTATATAGCCGCGCCCGCGCCCATCTTCGTCGTTGATTTGTAAGCATAGCCCGAACAGCATACTGTTCTGAGGAGTTAGCGGACGGAGTTGCGCCCAAGGTATCGCCGCCTCGTAGGTTATCTCCGTTCCTTGCCGTTTTATCGCGATTTGCGGCTTCGCCGTCCCCATATCCATTCCCCAAAAGCGTTGTATCACAGGCGAAACGCCATTAAGAAGCGCCATCCCGAACTCATGGTCGCTATCGCCATATCCTACTTGCTCCCACGACGCGCTACGCGACGGCGTGATTCCAACCACCACTGAATCGCCGCGCCACAACTCCTCCGCAGGGTAGGGCTGAACAAACTTATCGTCCTGAATCACGCCCCCGATATAGAGGTTCGTTTCGTCCCAAGCCAGAGTAAACCTGCCCGAAAGGTCGGCGATACCCCCCCACTGCTTGTCATGCGCCTGCTCTTTGCGGTTCAACTCTACCGTATACTGCTTGTCCCAATCGCTCAGGTCGCCGTCAATTTTCAGAGGTTTCGCCACACGGCGGCACAGCAGAGGGACGCGCAGAATGGGGCGCAGTGTCGTCACCGGGTCGCCGAGACTCTCCACGTACAGGTTCACGGGATAGTTACCGGGCTGAGAGGAGGGCGGGTGCAGAGTGAGCGTTTTCATTACGCTTTCACCCCCTGCGATAGAGAAGGAGATATCCTTTTCTTGCTCAGGGCGCAGAGTGATAGCGAACGGAACTATCCCTTGATTCCGAACGCGCACACCCATTTTCGCCCCGCCGTCCACTACATCTACCGCTCTCGTTTCGAGGTTCGCGGTAAGCGATGGCTCCACCAGAAAACCTAGCGCAAAGCGAGTCTCCTTCCCGACTGTAAAGTTGAGATAGGCGGGGGTGGGGCGGAAGACGGTAGAGAGCGGAACTGCGTAGCGCGTGATGCGCGTCACATTTGGGCGAAGAGAGCCGTTCGAGGCGGGCTTGCTCTTCGTCGCGAGGGCGCTATCCAGAGAGGTAGTGATGCCCAATTCGAAGGGCAGAGGCGTGTTGAGCAGGTTTCTCGCGCTCACCTCGCCCTGCAAAGCGTTGCCGCTTCGATAGACGAACTGGGAGAGAGAAGTCCCTAGTACAAAAGGCGAACTCTCTACCTGCTTGATTTCGATAAGCAGGGTCTCCTGCGCGTCCATAAGCACGGGCAGTTCCGTCTCTCCTGCGGGAATGTCGAACGTCGTAAGGGGTTGTGTCGGCGCGTTATAAGAGTAGATTTGAATGCGATAGGCGCGGGGCGCGTCCGCCGCAGCGCCCCCTAGCCCTACGAATCGCAGGTTGACGAGTTGAACTCCCTCTCCCGCCTCCCGCCACAACAGAATGCGTATGCCGTCGGTTCCACGCGCTCCCAAAGCGCGAACCGCGCTCGATTCGCAGTCGAGGGGTATCCGCTTCCCTGTCATCTGATTCAGAAGCGCGAGGCTTTTCGCCATCCCCGAAGCCTCCCCGTTCGCCTCTTGTAGCCCCCGATAGAAGGTCATCACGCCAAGCAGTTCGTTCGCCTGAGCGGGCGGGCAGTAGTCCAGTAGGCGTAGCGTCTGAGCCACGTAGAGCGTCGGGTTGTCGCGGGTATCGGTGTAGAGTTCGGGCAGAAGGCGCGTGTTTTTCAGGGTTGGATGCTGGGCGAGGGCGGATTTCATTTGACGGAGTATTCGCGCCTCCTCTGCGGGCGGTTCGCGTAGCCGCCACGAGAGAGCGTTCAGCGCTAGGTTTCGCGCAATGCACTCTTCAAGGAAGACCTCTAGCGTCTCCATCCAGTCTGCCGCGGGGAAGTAGACTCCTGCGGGGCTGTTGGGCTGCTCTCTCTGCGCCACGCGCACAAACGCCTCATAACGCTCTTTCGCCTCTAGCGGGGTCGCCTCTAACTCCCAACGCGCTACTTTGAAGCGGGGGTCGCCGCCAATATGTTTGATAAGGGTTGTTAGGAACGCCTCCCATGCCTCTGGTTTTAGAAGGAGAATGGGGGGAATGGAGCAGAGAAGAGCGCTTTTTCGCTGACCTATCGCAAGTAGCGCGGTATCAATAACATCCCAATGGACGCTAGGCTTGCCCTCCGCATCCAACTCCAACGCGCCGGGTATTGAGAGGGGCGCAAAGCGAATGAGCGGCGGAGCGCCTTGCAAAACGGGGAGGCGCTTCTCTGTATCGAACTCTGGACTCTTGACGATGTGAGGTAGCAGGGTGATTCCCGACCAGAAGCGCGGAAGCGTTTCTGCGGTCTTGTCGGTATCTATTCGCACCGCTATCGCCTTTTGTTGGTAGGACTGCGGTAGATTATTGAAGAGGGGTATCGTTCGGAAGCCTGTAAGCGGCGGCGGAACGTGAAACGCCTCCGCTTGGAAGACTCGGAAGGCTCTGCGCGGCTCTAGCCCCTCGTCGCATAGCCCTCTGCTTATCAGCGAAAGGGGCGCGGCGGTATCGGTTCGCCAGTCGTTGAGGGTTTGGTAGTCCGCCTGCTCGATGAAGGGGCGCGTCGCCATTCCTGCGAACGCCATACGCACAAACCGCGCCTGTTCGCCCTCCGTTATCCCGTCCGGGTTTTCGGGATAGGTGTTCCAGCCCCACTCGCTCAACCATAGCGCCTTGCTCTTATCGCCATGCGACATCAGCAGGTTTCGGCAAGCGTCTATCCACGTAAAATCTACGCTCAGGTTTCCGCGACAGGGGTGTAGGGCTATCGCTGAGAATGCGCCCTTTCCGCCATTGACGTAGATGCCTTCCAGAAACTGCGTGTTCGGAACCGCCAGCCCCCCGATAGCGATAACAGCGGCGGGGTCGGAGCGCTTTACGCCGGAGGAGAACGCGGAGAGAAGGCGGGTGTAGAGGATGACATCTCCGCCGGGGCGAATGTCTATCGCCTTGCCACTGCTATCTTTCACGAGCGTGGTCATGCCTGCGCCGTCGGGTTCGCTCCAGACCTCCCACCGATGCACTACGTCTTTATAGCGTCTGCCCAACTCATAAGCGAACTTGCCAAAATCGTCGAGGCGCTCTAGCGCGGGAGGCGCAAGGGAGCGTAGAGCCTCCATGCCCCTCTCTTTGTAGAGGGCGTTGATGGCGGAGTCGGTCTCGTAAGCCCATTCAGGAACGCCTGTCACAACGCAGGCGACGACAAAGCCCTGCGCGGAGAGGAACCGTAGAATGCCGTCGCTCTCCTTCCAGTCGTACTGCCCCCGCGCCTTCTCAATATCCGCCCAGCGAATCTCTACTCGCGTATTTGTCGCCCCTACAGCCTTCATGCGCTCCACAAGCCGCTTCGCCCTGTCGCCCTGCTCCCAGCCCCTGCCTCCATTTCGCCATACGACGTTTACGCCGAATACGAGCGATTTTGAGCCGAGACCGGGCAGAACATCCTTGCTAACCCGCGTCACCATCGCGGGGAGTTGCGCTTCTCGGTTTCGTTGCGCCTCCGCCATAGAGGGCGAAGCGAAGAGAAGCCCCAACAAACCGAGCAGTGAAAGTGTGCGTCTTGACATCCTGTCTTTGAAATCCTTTTCCTTGCGCGTCCTGCGCCTATACTCCATTATCGGCAACCGCGCCGCCGTTTCCTTTGTATATACGTTTTTGTTCTCGGAAAGGTTGTCAGATAGAAGAGGAGAGGTTTGAAGGGTGGAGGGCTTTCGGTTTTGCAATCCCTCCCCGAAGCGGAGAGGAGACCTTTGGTTTGAGGATGAGAGGCGTTTTCGCACAGGTCAAGAGAGGCGCTTCTGCATGGTAAAGTGCGGGATTGTCACCTCGATAAAACGTTCGCTCATGACCTCATAGCCTAGCCTCTCGTAGAAGGGGACGACGAGTTCCCTCGCATTGAGAACCATCTCCGAGAAGCCTTTTTCAATCGCAAAAGCCTCTGAAAATATCACCATAGCGCTACCCATACCCCGCCCTTGAAGGTCTTCCTCCACCGCCACCTGACGCATCTTTAGCCTCTCCCCCGACTGCGGACAGAGCAGGAGGCAGGCGACTAGCCGTCGCCCCAGATACCCTACAATGTGAAAATCTTCCCTCTCCGCCGCAAGGTCTTCGGGCGTGAAACCCAAACCTAGCGGATGGCGCAAAATACGCAAGCGGAGGTCTATCATCTGCGGGTACTCCTCCGCATCGGGTGAAATCGCCTCAAACCTTAACTGTTCGTCCAAACTAAACTCCCCCTCTCTCCACTTCTCTGAGACAATGGACACTTCTAACCTAACCCCCTGTCTCGAAACGGGAAGGGGAATAACTGCCACGAATGGTATAACGGAG
This sequence comes from uncultured Chthonomonas sp., assembly GCA_903821495.1. GTDB lineage: Bacteria > Armatimonadota > Chthonomonadetes > Chthonomonadales > Chthonomonadaceae > CAIJLM01. Next base: position 7,431 of record CAIJLM010000478.1, read on the forward strand.
GCGGCTAAACAAGAGCGACCTCACTCAACCTCTCCTTTGCTTAAGGAGAAAAATAGGGCGAGGTTAAGTTAGGGTAACTATCGGAGCGCTCGGAGGGCGACGCGAAACCCGTAATCGTCGCTTCGGTTATTGGGATAGTACCCCATACGTCCAGCGCACGGGAAGGTGGCATCCGTAAAATAGTACCACGAACCACCCCGCAGAACGCGAGACTTTCGCTGTCCTAAGTTTAAGTTCACAGGGTCTGCCGCCCCGGTCACAGCGCGACCTTTCCAGTAGTCTGCATCATACCAGTCCAAACACCACTGCCAGACGTTCCCAGCCATATCGCTACAACCGCTTGGGCTAAATCCGTAACGCCCTACCTCCGTCGCGCCGCCTGCATCGCCTGTTTTCTCTTTACTGCACCATAATTTGCCGCTGTCAAAAGTATCGCCCCAAGGGAATTTGCGCCCGTCCGTTCCCCGCGCCGCCCGCTCCCACTGCGCTTCGCTCGGCAAGTCTCCTCCTGCCCACTTCGCATAAGCCCGCGCCTCGTCCCATGTCACTCTTACGATAAGAAAGCGCGTTGAGACCACCTTCAGCCTGATAACGGAGCGGTTCGCTAGGCATATCCACGCCGTAACGCCAAAAGGATTTGAAATCAAGGTCTTTCTCACCGTTTTAGCCTACCAACTACTCGCATAGGTAGCAACTTGGGTTATAATAGAGGTAACATTCGCTGGAGGCGAAACTATGCCGCAACAGGTTATTTATGAAGGAACTCCGCAGGAGCTCGCGCCCTACCTCGCGCAACACCCTGACCGCAGATATCGGCTCATCGAACTCGGCGAAGAGAACTCCACGTCGTCGCAAGAGCGGAACAGCCCTCTTCTTGACGATAAAAGCAGAGCGGCGCTCGCCCTGCTGGATGCGTGGATAGCCGAAGGCGAGAGCGCAGACGAACAGACGCGCCTTGAGGCTGACCGAGAAGTGGAAGAGTTTAAGCGTAACATGAACGCGAATCGAGCTACGTTAGGCGAAAGACTCGTCTACCCGTGACACGCCACATTATACTGGATTCTTCGCCTCTTGGACTACTTGCCAACCCTGCCGCCAACGCGGAGGTTTTCGCTATCAGTCAGTGGAGCCGGGCTTGCATCGCCGCTGGGCATCATCTCTATATTCCAGAAGTGATTGATTATGAACTTCGGCGCGAACTGATCCGGGCGGGGAAGACGCAGAGCATTGCAAAACTGGACGGACTCAAGAGCGTTTTTCACTATCTTCCCATAACGACCCCCGCTATGTTACGCGCCGCCGAGTTGTGGGCGTATTCCCGTCAGCAGGGCGTTGCGACAGGCGACCCAAAGAAAATAGACATTGATGTCATTCTCTCCGCTCAGGCATTGACGATGGCGGTTCCCGCCGCCTCCATTATTATAGTCACCTCTAACGTCCGCCATATTGCGCGGTTTGTTCCTGCCGATTTGTGGACAAGTCTTCGCCCGTAAGCCTTCGCAAGAAATGCTTAGTGCGGCTTGCTTTTACTGACCGCTTAATTGGCGGTATAAAGACTCTACTCGACGTACATAGGTCTGTCCGGATTCAGGGTTGTACGCCGCCATTGCGAGACGAATTTGCTCAATGCTTATCCCGTTACCAGGGGCGTTCTTCTTACGAAACATATCAATTTTGTCGCGGAGATAGTGGATGCTTCCATCAAGGTTCTGCACTGGGTCATAAGGATTTTTTATTCCAAACGCTTTCGCAGTTTTGGGATTTATATGTCCTAATCCGCGTCCGCCTGTTTTCGTGGTGGACATAGGGTCGAAGCCCGATTCTACGAGTATCATCGCAACTACCAGGCGTGGGTCTACATCATATCGGTCTGCAAAAAAGAGAAGGTTCGCAGTGATAAGAGCGGCAGTAGACACACTGATATGGTGATTATAGTTGGCGATGAAGCGGACATATGGCGAAAAACACTGGCGTACACGGGTTCCTAACTTTGGCGCGTAATACTCGGCGAGCTTCTGAATGTCGGGGGTAGCGGGAGTGCCACTGCTCACGTCACCGATAAAAGACAAGACAGAGTGAAGAGGCATGAGAGGCTCTCCCAAACTCGCCTCTCGCGCCAAATCCCCGAAATACGACTCCCAAGCGTCGCGCTTCATGCCCCCATCTTCCACCAACAGCTGACCGTAGCCCAACTGTTGAAGGCGCTGGCTCTTGCCTATTCGCTTCTGCAACTCCGAAACGCTCAAGCCCGCCTCCGCCGCCGCTTGCAGTACGCTCACTTCGCCTTTGAACTTGCGGGAGAGAGCATTGATAGGCTCTACCGTCGGGCTGGCGGCGGGAAGCCCTCCCGCAAGCCGCACCGCCTCCTGAAAGCGTTCGCTATCCTCTTTTATGAAACTGTCCACGCTCGCTTGCGGACGATAGATTGCCAACACCTTGTTGCGGTCATAAGGCGTAGACTGCGACTTCTCGACTACCGCCCGTATACCGTCCTTCGCGTCCTTTATTCCGCCATAGTGGCAACTCATGCACGAGCGTCCTGTTCGCACTATCGGTTCGTCGGGGTGGTTGCGGTCTGAGACTATCTCCGCAGGAGCCGCGTCTAATCGCTTGCCGCCTTTGCCCACGATGAAGTAGGCTTGCATTCCATTCGGGAGATTGAATATCATCTCGCCGCCTGCGGGCTTTAGGTCGAGAGGGTTGATAAAGATGTTCTGCTCTCCGTCGCTTGCGCTAAAGTCGTAACTCTTCCAGTAAGCGCCGTAGTCCGTCTCGTGCCGCTCCACCACACGGTTGTTCTGCGACACCCCCGACTTCCGCAGACCAGCGCGAGTCACCTGCTTCTCCTCGTCTATGCGGCGGGCGACTTCGACTTTGAGCAGGTTTTCAAGCCCCTCAATTGTATCTGGCAACTTTAAGATGATGTGATACAAGGGAGGAAGGCTGGCGCGTTCCACAAACCAGTCGGCGCGAACGTAGGGAGCTACCGCCCCGCTAAGGCGCGTAATAGCCTCTGATTTCGCCGTTTTGTAGCCGTAGGGGTAGTAACTGACAATACTGCCCCATACCTCCGCGCTCCAGTCGTAGTCTCGCAAATCAATTCGCAGGAGAACTTTAGCGCTATCTATCGCGACAGGCACATGGATTTTTCGCGCCCACGAGAGGCTATTCAGCAGTTTGCTCAACCCGACGCGGTAGCCTTGCAACTCCTCTTCGGGAATATCCGCGTTGTAGAGATGCGCGATGCTGTAGTAACGGAGGTACTTTCTGTCGCGTTCGGGGGCGCTTTCGAGGTCTTGCGCGATAGCGGTCACGAGGTCGGATTCTGCGAGGAATTTGCGCTTGAGGGGGGCGGATTCCTTCTCTTGCCAGTCGGGTGCGCCCTTTGCAACCCACTCGCGAAGCGTGGTTAATTCGCCTGCGGGTAGTCTGTCTCCGGGTTTTTGAGGCGGCGGCATCGCGCCCGATTCCACCGCCTTGAGAATCGCGGAGTTGACATCACCGGGTATCAGTTTTCTGCTTTTGACGAGCAGAGTGCGACTATTCACGAAAACGCCGTCGGCTAGGGTCTGCCCGTTTGCGCCGTGACAGCGAAAGCAACGCTCCATAAACACTCTACTCGCAGATTTCGCAAGAGCCGACGCTTGAGGTTTCATGCTCCAAGAGAGCGCAAGAGCAGGAAACAACAGGGAGAGGTTTATGAGGACAATGAGAGTAAAACGTCGCATCGGAACTCCTACTTAGAGCGGGATAGGTTCTACAAAAGCCCAGAACGCTTGCGAATCAGCCACTCCAAGCCCAACGGCAGAATGAAGAAGAGCAGGAAGAGGGGCGCGTCCCACAGCTCTATCTCCTCCTCATTGCTCACCACAAGGCTATTATTTACCAGCGACTGCGCCCAATCCCCTATCTTATCCGGTTGATAGTACTTTCCTCCGCCCGCGGAAGCGAGGCGTTTGAGCATAGGTTCGTCCATCTCCGGCTTTTGCAGTTCGAGGGCGAGGGACTCCACCAAAAAACTGGTCGTCGCTTTCGCATCGGGTATCTCCGGCGACTGCGCCGAAATCTCGAACTTGCCCACGTGTTGCGGCTGAAAATCGGCGGTAAAGAGACCGGGCGCATTCGGCGCGGCTTGAAGGACAATCTCCTTTATATCGCCGTTCTCGCCCTTCACCTTCGCTATCACCTTCTCCGCTTTGATAGGACGGTAGAAGCGATTCAGGAGGCGAGCGCTCAATACTACTTTCTCGCCAAGCCGATAACTCCCCCTGTCGGCGTTCAGTTGGACGTAGCGGCTATTACCGGGTATCTCTTTGGGCGTGAGGGTGCGGAAAACCTGCCCCCAGTAGCGATAGAAGTGCCTGTCTCCCACCCTCCACCGCCAGTGCCAAGTGCTGTCTACCAGTTGAATGTAGCATTTTCCAGAGCCGTAGTTCTGATACGCTACAAGCGGAAACGCGCCGAACGAGTTGCTTCGGTTCGGGTGTACGGCTAGGACTGTCGCGCCGGGCTTCGCCCTCTCTGCGCCATACGCCCAGTACATACCGGGCAAGTCCGCCCACACCTGTTCGTTTGCGGAGGGACTGTCTTCCAGTTCGAGGATGGGGCTGGCTTTACCCTCCGCCGTCCTCTGCCACTGAAAAGGCTCTTCCGTCAGAATAGGGTTCGGGCTGGCGGCGATATTGACAGGCAAAACGTTTTCGAGAGGCGTTCCCGCATATTCGAAGGGCATATGCTGCTCCCCTGCGATAACGAGAAGGCTTCCTCCCCTATCCTCTACAAAGCGGTGCAGGGCTTCTAGTTGCGGTTGGGTGAACGTTGTACGCGGCACGTCGCCGAGAATGATGATGTCAAAATCGAAGAGCGCCTTCTCGTCCTGCGGAAACGCCTTTATCGGGAGGGTTCCCTCCGTCGTTTCAGGGCTAGAGAGTAGAAGGCAGGCGAACTCAAGGCTCTTGTCGCGCAGAATCGCGTTCTTGATATAACGGTACTCGTAGCGGGGTTCGCTCTCCACCAGCAGGACGCGCAGTTTCTTGCTGATGACGGTCTGCATAAAGGTTCTGCGGTTGTTCTGCTTCGTAATTTCGTCGGGTTGCGTAGAGACAGACACCGAGTACTCGAAGCGCCCCGCCTCTGTTGGAACGTAGATAAACTTGACCTCTTGTTTGCGGTCATCGGCTCCCCAGCGGAGAGTCTGCTTGCCAAGAACCACGCCGCCGCGCTGTAGCGTCACCTCCGCGCTCTTACCCGCGTACCCCCGTTGAGAGAGAGCGGCGTAGACCGCTACGGTGTTATTAGTTCGCACTACGTCGTCGGCGAGAACGCTCAGAAGGGCTATGTCTTTGGTGCGGGTGGGGTCGCCTATCCCGATAGCGCTGACGAGCGCGGGTATCTGCTTCGCAACATTGGCAGAGAGAAGGGGGTCTTCACCGAGGTTGTTCGCGCCATCGCTTATCACCAACGCCCCCGCAATAGGTTGCCCCGTACTCTCGTCAAAGCCTTTGCGAAGCGCCTCCCCAATCTGAGTCGTATCGCCGCCCTGCGTGTCGGGAGCGAGATTCAGGGGGGTGTTCGCCAACTGTTTTGGGTCGGAGGGGAGGGCGATGGGCTTGGCTTGCGTTGCAAAAGTGTACGCCTTCACCTGAAAGCGCTTGCCCAAAATCTCCATGAGTTTGGAGCGATTGACGAGCGCGTTCATGCGTTCAATACGGGTCTTGCCCCCGACTTCCGATGGCGAGAAGCCCGTCGCATTCACCTCCGTCTGGACACGCGAAACAGGGAGCCGCCTATCCGTCTTGTTCATGCTGTCGGAGGTATCAAAAAAGAGGAGGACGCGAGAGCGTATCTGGTCGGAGTGACGAATACGAAGCGTAGGTTGCGCGAGTAGCAGAAAGAGGGAGGCGAACGCTATCATTCGCAGGGCGAGGAGTATCCCCTTCACCCAGTTGGCGGGACGCTTGCCCTCTTTCCGATAGCAGTAGAGGAACCATGCGAACCCCGCAAGCAGAATGGGAGTCAGTAGCGCCCACGACCAGCCTGTCGCGAAGGTGTAGCGTAGCCGCTCTACATTGCGGGTAGCGCCGGATGGGATGGAGAGAAAACGCTCCCAGAACGCAAGATTATCGAGTGAGTTTGAGAGGTTCATGCTCCGTCGGGCGCGACTCGTTTCTAAGGTTTGGATGGTAAGACGCTTAGGAAGGCTAGGGAGTTACGTCCATTTTCCTCCATAAAGCGTCCTACCATGACTATTCGCCAAGAACCTGACAAGTACCTGCTTGCGCGAGCGAATTGGATGCGCCGCCAAGAACGCAACGTTTCGTGGGCTTCCCTGTTTCAGTGCAACAAGCCAAAGACTTCCCGCGCTATTTGACGCTCTTCATCGGTAGGAACCACCCATACCCCGCCTCCCGCGCTACCGCTAATAACAACGGGTTCCTCTCCGTTCGCTCTACCATTGCGTTCGTCCTCTAACGATAGCCCCAGAAACCCAAGCCCCTGACATATTCGATTCCGCATGACTGGAGAGCGTTCGCCAATGCCCCCCGTAAAGACGAGAGCGTCCACGCCCCCCAGAGCCGCGGCGTAGGCTCCAATAGTCTTGCGAACCCGATACGCGAAACACTCTAGCGCGAGTTTCGACGCTTCGTCGCCCTCGAACGCCGCTTTTTCCAAATCCCGAACATCGCCGCTCCGCCCTGATAGCCCTTTCAACCCGCTCTCGCGGTTCAGCAGACTCTCCATCTGTTCGAGGGTAAACTCTCCTACCCTAAGCAGATGCAGAAGTAGCCCCGGGTCAATATCCCCGCTACGGCTACCCATTATCAAGCCCTCTAGCGGTGTAAAGCCCATGCTTGTATCTACGCTACGCCCGTTTAGCAGGGCGCATACACTTGCGCCGCTCCCTAGATGACACGCTATCATCCGATTTGGAAGAGGTTGTTTTTGCGGAGAGTTTTCCAGTATCGCAGAGAGACGCTCGGACACATAGCGATATGAAATACCGTGAAAGCCGTAGCGACGCAGTTGCAGGCGTTGGGAGAGTTCGCGGGGCAGGGCGTAGAGCGCGGCGACAGGGGGCAGGTCGTGGTGGAAGGCGGTATCGAAAATGGCGACATTGGGAACATCAGGCAGAACAAGGCGAGCCGCCTCAACTCCCGCCAACCCCGAAGGATTGTGGAGCGGCGCGAGTTCCGTCAATTCATGTAACTCCCTGAGCGTCTCATCGTCCACACGGACTGGCTCAAAGAACCGCGAACCGCCATGCACTATCCTATGCCCGATAGCGTCTACCGTAAAGGGCTGTTCGTCAGTTGCGGAGGACGCGGCGATTAGTTGCAGTATCTCTTGCGCCGCCTCCGAAACCGATTCCGCGCCCGTATTCCGCCGTTGCAACGTTCCAGAATTACCATAACGAAGCGTTAATTGCGCTTCAGGAGAGCCGATTCGCTCTATCCGTCCGCCCGCCAAAACATCCTCCGACTCAGAAAGCGGGCGAAGCGCGTTGATGCGAAAGAGGCGAAACTTCAAACTGGAACTGCCCACATTCAGAACGAGAATGTTCACGCCAGCCTCCCTGTTATGCGCGGCTCAGTTCGCCCAGACCCAATCGCGTATTTCCGGCATATCTTCGCCATGCTCGCGAATATAGCGCGTGTGTTCGATAAGTCGATTCTGCATCGTCTGCTTGAGGTACGCCGCCCTGTATCCCAGAGAGGGAACGCGGGCGATAACATCCATCACAAGGTGGAAGCGGTCTATCTCATTAAGGACGCACATATCGAAAGGCGTTGTTGTCGTCCCCTCTTCCTTATAGCCGCGCACATGGAGGTTCTCGTGATTTTTGCGCCTGTAGGTCAGGCGGTGAATGAGCCAGGGGTAGCCGTGATAGGCGAAGAGGACGGGTTTGTCCGTGGTGAAGAGGCTATCAAAGTCGTAGTCGCTCAACCCATGCGGGTGTTCCGTGTCGGGCTGTAGTTTCATCAGGTCAACGACATTCACCACGCGGATTTTCAGTTCGGGGCAACCTTGACGCAGTAGCGAGACCGCCGCCAAAGTCTCCAGCGTAGGAACATCGCCGGCGCACGCCATCACGACATCCGGCTCTCCCGCTCTATCGTTACTCGCCCACTCCCATATTCCGATTCCGCGAGCGGTGTGTTCAATAGCCGTCTCCATATCCAGAAACTGCAGAGCCGGCTGTTTTCCCGCGACTATCACGTTGATGTAGTTACGACTTCGCAAGCAGTGGTCGGTGACGGAGAGCAGGGTATTCGCGTCGGGCGGCAGGTAGACGCGAACCACCTCCGCCTTTTTGTTGACGACATGGTCTATGAAGCCGGGGTCTTGGTGCGAAAAGCCGTTGTGGTCTTGCCGCCAAACGTGGGAGGTGAGCAGGTAGTTTAGAGAGGCGATAGGCTTCCGCCACTCAATATGTCGCGTGGATTTGAGCCACTTGGCGTGCTGGTTGAACATCGAGTCTATGATGTGAATGAACGCCTCGTAGCACGAGAATACGCCGTGCCGCCCTGTCAGCAGGTAGCCCTCTAGCCACCCTTGACAGAGGTGTTCGCTCAATACTTCCATCACTCTACCGTCTGGCGCGAGATGACCGTCTGGTCTATCTTCCGGTAGAGTCGGCTCCATCCAAGTTCTGTTCGTCACCTCTAGCGCCGCGCCAAGTCGGTTCGAGGCGGTCTCGTCGGGTCCAAAGATGCGGAAGGTCTGCGCCTCCATGTTCAGTTTCATCACGTCCCGCAAGAAGACTCCCATAACGCGAGTCGCCTCCGCATTCACCGCGCCGGGCGTAGCGACCTCCACCGCGTAGTCTCGGTAGTCGGGGAGGCGCAGGTCTTTGAGAAGAAGTCCTCCGTTGGCGTGAGGATTGGCTCCCATGCGCCGAACGCCCTCCGGCGCTAGCTCCGCCAGTTCGGGGAGAAGCCTTCCCGTCGCGTCGAACAGCTCCTCTGGGCGATAACTTCGCATCCACTCCTCAAGTAGTTGAATATGCCCCGGGGTCTTCATCTCGGCGATAGGAACCTGATGCGAACGCCAGTAGCCTTCGGTCTTCTTACCGTCCACCTCTTTGGGTCCCGTCCAGCCTTTGGGAGAGCGCAGAATAATCATGGGCCACTGCGGACGTTCGACGCGCTCTTGCGTTCGCGCTTTCGCCTGTATCGCTCTTATCTCCGTGATAACGCTATCTAGCGTAGCCGCCATCTTCTGGTGCATAGGTTCGGGCTGGCTACCCTCTACAAAGTAGGGCTTATAGCCGTAGCCTATAAAGAGGCTCTCTAGTTCCGCGTCGCTCATTCGGCTTAAAATCGTAGGGTTGGCGATTTTGTAGCCGTTGAGGTGAAGAATAGGAAGGACAGCGCCGTCTTGCGCGGGATTGAGGAACTTGTTGGAGTGCCAGCTCGCCGCGAGGGGACCCGTCTCCGCTTCGCCATCGCCTACCACGCAGAACGCAATCAGGTCGGGGTTATCGAAAACCGCTCCGTAGGCATGGGTAAGGGAGTAGCCCAACTCTCCGCCTTCATGGATAGAGCCGGGGGTCTCCGGGGCTACGTGGCTAGGAATGCCGCCCGGAAAAGAGAACTGCCTGAACAGGCGTTTTATTCCCTCTACATCCTCGGAGATGTTGGGATAGGTTTCGCTATACGTCCCTTCCAGATAGGTGTTCGCAACTAGTCCGGGTCCCCCGTGACCGGGACCTGCAATATAGAGCGCGTTCACATCGTACTGCTTGATAATGCGGTTTATGTGTACATAGAGGAAGTTCAGTCCCGGCGTGGTTCCCCAGTGACCGAGAAGGCGGGGTTTTATATGCTCGCGTTGTAGGGGTTCTCTAAGCAGAGGGTTGTTCAGCAGGTAGATTTGCCCTACTGAGAGGTAGTTCGCGGCGCGCCAGTAGGCATCCATCCTATGCAAAAGTTCCGGCGAGAGCGTCGCCAAAGTGTTATCCGCTACATTCATAACCATTAGCCTCTGTTTCTATGTTTCATAGTCGCAGAGCTAAACCCATAGCCTACTGCAAAAGCCCTCCAAAGGGGTCTTATTCGTCCAGAACCTGCCACTCGCCCGCCTCAGCGAGAGCGTCAAGCGCATTGCTAGAGACGCGGTGTATCGTCCATTCGTCCATTGGCTCCGCGCCAAGGCTATGATAGAATTTGAGGGCGGGTTCGTTCCAGTCAAGGACGTTCCACTCGAAACGCGAGCAGTTGCGCTGTTTTGCAACGCGGGCGAGATACTGAAGGAGGATTTTACCTACTCCCTTCCCTCTCCACTCCGGCTTCACGAAGAGGTCTTCGAGATAGATTCCGGGGCGCCCCATGAAGGTCGAAAAATTGTGAAAGAAGACGACAAACGCGACAGGCTCTCCCGCCCACTCCCCTATCAGAACCTCCGCGCTGGGCTTGTCGCCAAAAAGCGTTTCAGTCAGTATCTCCTCCGTTGCAACCACTTCGTGTAGCAGTCGCTCATAGTCGGCGATACCGCGAATGAAGTCAAGAATGAGGGGGACATCCTCAACGGCGGTGGCGCGTATGATGAATTCTGGTAAGCGGGTGGCTGTTCTCATGGCAGGGGGACGGGCGGCTCCTTCTATAATATACAGATTCATTTTACCGCATCTGTTCGCCGTTTTGGGATAATAGTTCAGGGTTGCGGGAATGAACCGCGAAATGGGGATGCGAAATGCGATTCTACCGCGAAAAACGCGAAAAGGCGCGAAAAA
>CAIJLM010000479.1 GCA_903821495.1 uncultured Chthonomonas sp.
ACCAATTTTGCGCCCCGCCCTCTTGTTTTTACCAGTTTCTCCCATAATTGCAAAAGCGTGAGGGGGCGATGCCGCTCCCCGCTACTTTTAGACGCACTTGCAAATTTACCGCTACTCCCAATATAGACAGTGAGTGAAACTCTCGTTAAGAAGACGACCTAACTTCCTTGTAGAAGTTGATGCGTCTGGATGGAACCGCGCTTAACGAATGCCGCGTCGCCTTTCAGGATGAGGGCGCGCTGTCTGCATGGGGGCGATGATGAGGAGAAACTATGAAACGCTGTCGCTCATGGCAGGGTCTAGTCGCCCTGCCTGTATTGGCGCTGCTTTTGTCCCTTTCCGCGCTCGTGAAGGCGCAGGACAGGCAGGTGAGAAGTTGGGGATATAACACGAATGGCGAATTGGGAGATGGAAGCAATAGCGTTCGCAAAAAAACGTGCAACGCCTCCGGCTTCTGTGGCGCATGGAAACTCGCAGGAGGAAAATACCACACCGTCAGCCTGAAAGTTGATGGAACGGTGTGGGCGTGGGGAGCGAACTCCTGCGGGCAATTAGGGAGTAGTAGCCTCGCCTCCTCCAATATCCCCGTACAGGTTCCCGATATTGTGAACGTAATTCAGGTAGCCAGCGGCTACCTACACTCTCTCGCTCTCAAGGCGGACGGCTCTGTGTGGGCATGGGGCGCGAACTTTCTTGGGCAGTTGGGCGACGGTACGTACAACGATAGCGCCACGCCTACTCAGGTCGTTGGGTTAGATAGCGTGACGCAGATAGCGGGCGGAGGACTACACTCGCTTGCACTCCAATCAGATGGCGGGGCGCAACAGTGGGGAGGCGACTACGGTAGATTCGCTCTACCCATGGCGGGGCTGACGGGGGTGTGGCAGATAGCCGATGGCGGGCTACACTCTATCGCTCTCAAGGGGGATGGCACGGTATGGACATGGGGGCGCAACTCTTATGGTCAGTTGGGAGATGGAACCACCAACGGCAGTAGCGCCCTCGTTCAGGTTTCAGGGTTTTATGGCGCGATATACGTCGCCGGCGGCTACTGCCACACCCTCGCCCTCACTCGCCCCCGCGGCTTGACGGCTACTCCAATTCGGGCTATTTAGGCTCAAAGCAGACCCTCACCGCCCGTATTCGTAGAAGACCCGACGGAACGAATTTGCAAGGCGCCACTATCGCTTTTAGCATAGACGGAGTAAGCGCGGGAACCGCGACAGCCAACGCTAACGGCTTCGCCCAACTCCCCTATAGAGTTGACGATAGCCTCGCTGTTGGCGCTCACACGTTGGTAGCCAGCTATGCGGACGACGCTCACTCGTTCCCCTGCTCCGCCACGAGCGCCCTAACCGCGCTTCAAACTCCCACCCTTCTGATAGGTTCAAACCTATCGGGCAAGGCGGGCGTGACACTCGCTCTCCGCGTGCGCCTCAAGCGTATCTCCGACCTGAATGGCGTATCTGGTCAGAGTATCGGTTTCAAATTAGATGGAAACTTGATAGGAGTCGCTGTCACGAGTATCGTGGGTATCGCCTCCCTCTCCTACGTAGTTCCCGAAATGCCCATAGGCTCTCACGTTTTGACGGCGGAGTACGTCGCCACATCGCAGTACCTTGGCTCTATTAGCGCGGGAACACTCACCACCGCAAAATCAGATACCAGTCTTCCAACGGGCGATAGGCGAGTCTGCTCGCCGCTATGTTCTCGTTCCCTAAAGGTTTTGGAACAATTTATCTATCGAGAGAGCGTTAGTGTCACGATAATACAGCGTGTCGCAAACGCCTATTCCAGATAGAGAAACTCGTTCAGGTTGAGCGCAACCACACAGAAGTACTTGAGGCTCTCTTCTGGAGTGCGGTGGTGTTTCGCCTGTAGCGTCTGCATAAGGCGCACGCCGCGCTCAATCTCTTTCGCGCTAGGCTCTCGTTGCATCACCCGTGAAAGGGCGAGGCGAACCTGTTTTTTCGTGTCGCTACCTGCGTTCTTGGTCACGAAGTTTGCGAAAACCTGCGCCTCTTCGTTAATGAAATCGCTGTTCAGCATACCCAGAGCCTGCGTCGGCTGCGTAGTGGAGAAGCGAAGCGGACAGGAAAGGTCGGTCTCAGGTCCGTCGAAACTTGCGATAATCGGCGTAATGAGAGAGCGCTTCACGAAGATATAGGCGCTTCGCCGTCGCTGTTGGTCGTCAGGCGACTTTCCCCAACCCGCCCCCGGAACAGACTGCCCCGCAAGCACGACATCCGGTATCTTCACGTAGATACTGGGGCCCTCCATCTGTAGGTTTAGGCTACCATTCGCCGCGAGTATCGAGTCTCGCGCCTCCTCCGCCTCAAGGCGGCGCATATCGAACCGCCAGAAAAGGTCATTTTCCGGGTCTTTTGCGTAGGATTTCGCGCTGTTTTGCGCCGACATCTGATAGGTTGCGGAGAGCATGATTTTGCGGTGGAGCGTCTTAAACTTCCAGCCATCCTGCACAAACTCGTCCGCAAGCCAGTCCAACAGGGCGGGATGCGTCGGTTTATTTCCTTGAAAACCGAAGTTGCTTGGCGTGCGGACTATGCCACGCCCGAAGTGGTACTGCCATACGCGATTCACGAT
>CAIJLM010000480.1 GCA_903821495.1 uncultured Chthonomonas sp.
GCCTTTCCTCAGTATGCAATACAGGCTACATTAGTATTTAAAATAGAGAACTTGGGAGAAATCCCAACCTTGATAGGCTCAATATTGGTAAAGCAGGGTAATCGGCTTATAATGCCTGTGCCTAGTTTATGGAATACTGAGGCAAGCGCGTGGTTTATGAGCGCCTATGGTCCTTTACGTCGCTTAACAGGAAGTTCCACTGAAGCGGCAAGATACGCTCTAGGCGGAGGCAGACTTAGTAGTTGTGTAACGCTCTTTCGGGAAGATGCGGCGTTAAGCGTAGGCGAGGCGTGGTTAAAGCAAGCATACGCCCGTGAAGCCGTGCAACAGATTGAAAACGGAGTAGTCGCCTCCTCCTCTCTTGTGAAGAGCGTGGTGTCGTTTCTCAACGACGGACTGTTGCCAGAGGGGTTTGCGATAAAGCGCGTCACCTTAGATGATGTCTACATGGAGACTCCCAACGGCGGCGAACTCCCTATGCGGGACTTGAGCGACGGCTGTCGAACCGCCTACGCCCTGATTCTGGACATTATCCGCAATATGACTACCGCCTACGGCACGACGGAGATATTCGGGAAAGACGCGGAGGGGCGCGTTGTCGTAGATAAGCCGGGCGTTATCCTGATTGACGAGTTGGAGGCGCACCTGCATCCTGCATGGCAACAGACCATCTGCGAATGGCTCAAGACGAAGTTTCCGAAAATTCAGTTTTTCGTGACCACGCATAGCCCTCTTATCGCACAGGCGGCGGACGAAGGGGGAGTCTACGTTCTGCCGTTGCCTGGCGAACTCGGAAAAGGACAGGAGGCGCGTCGCCTCTCTCCTCTGGAGCAAGAAAGAATCAGGTTAGGACGCGCCGAAGAGGTGTTGCTAGGCGATGCGTTTGAGTTGAAGCATACGTGGGGCATGGACGCGGAACATCTTGTCCAACGCTGGAACACATTAGCGCGAAAGAAGAACGGCAAGGGAAGCCTGAACGCTGAGGAGCAGGGCGAATACGATACGCTAAAGCGAAAGTTGGCTATCACTTTTCATAGCGCGGGGAGTTAGAAGGCGATGCACAACCTCCCTGCGCGTCCGACCTTAGATGAGGTCACAAAGACTGAATTGAAGAGTAAAACCGCCGAGATTCTGCAAATCACCGATGTGAAAGAACGTAAGAAGAGGGCGGATGAACTCTACAAAGCGGAACGCGAAAAGGCGTGGTTTCTCCCCGTGACAGTTGCGTTAAGCGGCGTGAGTAGGCTCTGTATGTACTGTAGTTTTGGCGAGACTTCGGAGGTGGAACACTATCGCCCGAAAGCGACCTACCCGGAACAGGCTTTTCGGTTTGAGAACTATCTCTGGGTTTGTAGCGTATGCAATAGGTACAAGTCGAACACCTTTCCTACCGAACCAGAGAGTCAGATACTCAATCCTTTTGACGATAAGGTGTGGGACTACTTCTTTTTGGACGATTTCGGAAGGTTACAACCAGAGGACGACCAACCCCGCGCTTTTAGTACGTGTGAAATAGTCCGAATAGACAGACAATCCGTACAAAATGAGCGTAAAATTCGTTTCCGAGATTATGAACAGAGAGCGAGGCGGACGCTCAATGAGTTTCATCGCGGAGAGTTGAGCCTTGAGGAACTACAGGCGGAGATTAAGAAAATGCGATCTACCTCTACCCCTATGGATGTCGCGGACTACTTCCTAAAGGGACCCGGTAGAGTGGAAGAGCCTTTCAAATCGTTACTGTTGGCGGCGGGTGAATACGAAACTTAGGTCAAAAGAGCCGCGAAAGCGTCTCCCAAATCACCAATAATATAGGAACAGATTCTGTTTTTGGCTTCTCCGCGCTCGGAGAGAAAGCGAGATTTTGCAATGCTACAAGAAAAAAAGAACACGGGTCTACTGCGTTGGATGACCTTTTTCGCGCTCATAGTCGCGGCGCTACCGATGGCGCTGACATGGCGAGCGACGGGCGGAATGCAAGCCCCCGACCTCTCGCCGCGCAACTGGGCGAACCCGCCCGGCGTGGAGTGGGTTCATCCCGACGAGATAGCCGTGCAACTTCGCCCCGGCGCAGACGAAAACACCCTTGCCGACCTCAGCCGTAAATTCGGCGCGAGCGTGCAGTTCAATCACGCCGCTTCCGAAGAGGGCGACCGGCGAACCGTAGCGAAACTCGCCGTTCCGACAGGCGTAGACCCTCAAACCCTCATTGCGGACTTGGAGAAAGACCCCCGCGTTGAGGTTGCAGATGTCGTTCACATCTTCACGACTCCCGTAGAACTCGCGCCCGCTCCCCACCCCGCTAACGACGCGCCCGCCCCCGAAAAAGGCTTCAAGCCCAACGACCCCCGTTACGGCGAGCAGTGGAACTTCCAGATGATAAAGATGGAAGAGGCGTGGCTCAAGTCGAAGGGCAAGGGCGCGATTGTCGCCGTGATTGATACGGGCGTGGCGTATGAGAACAACAAAAAGGGTATTCGCGCCCGTGATTTCGCGGAGACGAAGTTCACCAAAGGGCTGGACGTGGTGAATGGCGACAGTATGCCCAACGACGACCAAGGGCACGGGACTCACGTCGCTGGAACTATCGCCGAAAGCACGAACAACAAGGAGGGCGTGGCGGGTATCGCTTTCGAGGCGACCATCATGCCGATAAAAGTACTCAGCGCGACGGGCGGCGGCTCCTCCGCCGACATTGGCGAGGGTATCCGCTGGGCGGCTGACCACGGCGCGAAAATTATCAACATGAGTCTGGGAGGTCCCTTCCCCGACAAACTGATGCGCTCCGCTTGCACCTACGCCGCAAAAAAGGGCGTGACTATCGTCTGTGCGGCGGGGAACTCTGGGCGTGAGGGCGTGGGCTATCCCGCCGCCTTCCCGGAGTGTATCGCCGTCTCCTCGGTGGGTCCCAAAGGGGACTTGAGTTTCTACTCTACGTGGGGTAAAGAGGTCGCTATCGCGGCTCCCGGCGGCGATAAGCAGGTCGGCGGCGAATCGGGCGGAATTCTTCAAAACACGATTAACCGTGATAGCGACGGCAAACTGACCGACGACTACTTCGCCTATCAGGGAACCTCTATGGCATCGCCGCACGTCGCAGGAGTCGCCGCGCTCATCGTTTCGGAGGGCGTTACCGACCCCAAAGACGTGAAAGCGATACTGCAAAAGTCGGCGCAATCGAAAAGCCCCTCCAATAAGTACGGCGCGGGGATACTGGACGCTTCTAGCGCAGTGAAACTCGCAGGAAGTTTTAATAACGACCGTTCAGGGCGTTTCTGGATGGTGGGACTGCTCTTTGTAGGGTGTTTCCTAGTGGGTAAAACGCGCCAGAAGTCGGGCGCGGAGGGCGGCTATCCCTTCTGGGGAACCGCCGCTATCGCGTTTGGGCTACTCTTCCCGGACTGGCTCTCCAACTACCTCGGCATGACATCACCGCTCAACATTGTGGGGCACAGCATCCTCATACCGGGGGCGTTGCTTGTGATGGGCGTGCAAGGCAAGATGGAGCGGCGGCTCGTGGGCTGGATGGCGTTCGGCTTGCTGACGCATCTCGGCTGGGAGTTCCTGCACGGCACAGTTCCCGTCGGTTTTGAGGTTAGCTTCTGGCAACTGCTCCCATGGGTAGGCGCGAATATCGTTGTCGGTTTGGGGTTGCTCATCGCGGGGCTTGAGGGTTCACGGGACTAACGCATGGCGAAGATAACCACGCTACGCGCAGACTGGGTTCTCCCAATCAGTGGAGAACCCATCCCCAACGGGGAGGTAGTTATCGAAGATGACCGCATTGCGGAGATTCGCTCTGCAAGCGGTCATCTTGCCGATTCCGTTACCGACTTCGGCGACGCTATCCTCATGCCCGGTCTTGTAAACGTTCACACCCACCTAGACTACACGGTTTTTCGGGGGCTTATCGAGGATGTTGAGTTCTTCCCCTGGATACGCGAACTAACGTTTCGCAAGAGCGCTTTGGACTGGGAAGACTGGCTCAGTTCGGCGATATGGGGCGCGGCGGAGGCGGTAGCGGGAGGCGTTACCACGCTCGGCGACTGTACGGATAGCGGCGCGGCGTTCTACGGCGCGAAGGCGTTGGGGCTAAGGGGCGTTATCTACCAGGAGGTCTTTGGGATAGACGAAAGTAGTCCCGTTTCCCAAATTGTGGAGGAGTTGCAGGGCAAGGTGGCGCAACTAAAGAGGGAGAGCGCAGGGAGTTCACTCGCTATAGGAATCTCGCCTCACGCGCCCTATACCGTTCGCCCCGCCCTTTTTGAAGCCCTTGCGGAGTACGCGAAGCGCGATAACCTGCCCGTCTGCATCCACGCCGCCGAATCTCAGGCGGAGGCGGAGCTACTTGCGGGAGGGCGTGGCGCGATAGCGGAGATGTTCGAGCGGCGCGGTATTCAGTGGCAAGCCCCCGGAACGAGTACGGTGGGCTACTTAGAGAGATTCGGACTGCCCGGCGAGAGAACGCTTCTGGTTCACGGAGTACAACTCTCCGCAAACGACCGCCATGTTATACGCGAACACGACTTTGCATGGGCGCACTGCCCCAAGTCTAACGCGAAACTCGGCGTGGGAGTCGCTCCCTTCGGGTTACTGAGCGGACGCGAGGCGAACGAGGAGAGCGCGGGGAGCGTGCGCGTAGGCATCGGCTCGGACAGCGTGGCGAGCAACAACACAATGGATATTTTTGAAGAGTTGCGCTTCTCCGTTCTTATGCAACGCGGGGCGCGTAGGCAGATTCGCGTGATGACCGCGAAAGAGGCGATTGAGATGGCGACGATTGGCGGCGCGAGAGCGCTTAGGATGGAGCGCGAAATCGGTTCGCTAGAGCCGGGTAAACGCGCCGACCTCTGCGCCATTCGCCTCAATGAGATACACAGCGCCCCCGCCTATCACCCCTACAACGCTTTAGTCTACGCGGGACGCGCCTCCGATGTTATCTGGACGATGATTGGCGGCGAGATTCGCTACTCCGCACAGAACAACCAACGTTTGACGGAGAGATTCCCCCTTATGGACATGGCTCCCGTCGCAAAAAACCTACAGAAAGCCGCGCAAAAACAGCGCGAATGGAGACCCTCCAATCCATGACAAGCCCCCTTATGTTGCAGGGTGAAGCCGCCCTGACAGGCGTGATTCGTTTCGGTATTATCGGGTGCGGCGCGTTGGGCGTTGTTCACGCCCTCCGCCTTATCGAACTGCCCGATGTTGAAGTAACCGCCGTGAGCGACCCCGACGAAAAGGCGATGGAGCGTCTTGTCAACGCTCTCCGTGAAAAGGGCGTCGCCTACCCCATCTCCACTCACACCAACTACCGCGACCTGCTTACAGCGGATGGACTGACCGCCACCTGCATCAATTCGCCTAATAGGTGGCACGTTGAGCAGATTCTCGCCTCATTGGAAGCGAACCTGCACGTCCTGTGCGAAAAGCCCCTGACAATGGAGCCTAACGAAGTTACACTCGTTGCAGAGGCGACGGAGAAGAGCGGCAAAATCGTCGCTATCGCCTATCAGTCACGCTACCGCAGGGATTCAAGAGCGTTGCGCCAACTGCTTCGCTCTGGGAAGTATGGGCGCGTGACCTCCATCAACATCTACTCTGGCGAGGACTGGATAACGCCAAACAGAGGCACATGGCGGCACGACCCAGCGCGTTGTCCGGGCGGTTTCTTCGCGGACGCAAATGGGCATCAACTGGACGTTCTTTTCTGGATAACAGGGCTGGAGGCGGCTACGCTTCGCGCTACTATCGAGAAGCGTGGCACGCCCGTCCCCATGTTTATCTTTGGGGAGGCGCGATTACGGAAACAGGGGACTAGGGAACTGGAGGGCGAGGAGCCTACGACTCTGACCTTTACCTTCGTAGGGGACAAGCGGCTCTGGCAAGAGGAGATTCACATTCAGACGGAGAGGGCGGATTTCGTTTTTCGGCAGACAGACCTGCTCTGGTCGGACGGAACGGCGGGGCTTGTTCCCGTTCCCGACTCTTTGCTAGAGACCGTAGAAGATTACGATACGCCCGACACGGGGTTCGTGAAAGCCTTACGCGGGGTCGCGCCTATCTTGTCGCCGCCGGAGAGCGTCGCGCCCGTGCTGAACTTTACGCTGGCGGCGCTGGCTTCGGCGGAGAGGGGTAGCGCGGTGCAGAGATAGGTTAGGAGAGGAAGGGGGAGGAGTCTTTACCCCTCAAAACCAGATGTCTAAACGGTAGGGTTGAATTTCGCCAAAGCGATGGATGTTTTCGCCCTGCCTAAAATGACTCCTGCCAACCGGTAGTGAATTTTAATTTCGTTCAAGAGGAAAGCGTTACGCGAGGCTGGCGCGACAAGAGAACCAGAGGCGTTGTGGTAGGGATATTCCGTGTTTTTGGGCGTTTTGTCGCCCTCTGGACTTCTAGGCACAAGCGCTATTATATTTCGAATGTCCGCTCTATTGCTCTTCAATGCGTTTTGAACATAATAGACTACGTCGTTTCTCCGAGCAGGCGCAAGACAGATGGTTTTAATGTATCGGTCTACAGAGTGAGAAGAGACCGTACTACCCATGAATTCCAGACAGATAGCTTTAATGCCTTTTTCGACTACCTGTTGACACTTCGACGCAATTTGACAATAGAGGTCGGAATGTCCTTCTACTCCTGCTCCTGCATCTTTAGCGGCATCCGCCTCGGCTATCTGCAACAATAACGTAGCGACCCGCATATCTGATAAAGCTTGTTCTAGCCAAACATGAGCGAATAACGAAGCCACTATTTCAAAACCTCTTCTAGCGAATAGTCTCCCGTATATATCTCCCACGTCTTCCCTTGTGTATACGCCGTCTTCAACTCTTGATAAAGACGCGTGTTTTTTCGCTTCGCCTCATGGAGTTCAGCAGGACTAGTGAGAATAATGTGGAGATTGCCCTTCATATCGGGCATTGGAAACGCAGGGGTCGCCCCATACAACACCTCAAGAATATCTCCTTGCTCCTCAAGACTACCGCTTTCAAAATCGGTCAACAATTCAAAAAGAAACACGTCGGTTGTATCGTGTTCTGGCGCATAATAGACAACTAACTCAAGAGTTTCATTGAAGTTCTCTAAATGACGCTCCACCAGTCTCTCTATCTGCTCCAGATATTCAGGGTAAACGCCCGTCGCTGTCACCATATCAAGTCCGCCTTTCTTTTGAAACCATTGCGCTCATCTCAGCGTAGGCGTATTATACCTTATCGCCACATGAGAGAGACAGGAGAACTTGTAGATGACAGAGCCTTCCAATCAACGCAGGCACGACCTAGACGCGCTTCGCGCTTTCGCGATGCTACTTGGCATTGCGCTACACGCCGCCATGTCGTTTACGATAGCGCCCTGGCCCGTGCAAGATGTGCGGCAGAGCGCGGTTATCGGTATTTTTATTGCGGCGGTGCATGGCTTCCGTATGCAGCTCTTTTTTCTAGTGAGCGGCTTCTTTACTGCGATGATGTGGCGACGGCGCGGGCTGAAAGCGCTTATCGGTCAACGTTTCAAGCGGGTCTTTATTCCCTGTATTCTTGGGCTATTGACCATTATCCCTACCCTACGTTGGGTGTCGAACTGGGCGATGGAGGCGACAAAACAAGACCGCGCCGTAACCCTAGCGACGAAACTCGAAGGCAGTTTCGTCGAAGCGCTCCGCAAGCGGGACAGCGCCAGCGTCAAGCGGCTAATCACGGCAGGGCTTGACCCCAACGGGCGCGACCCGGAATTCAGCGTAACTCTCCTATCATGGACGGCTCTATGCGGCGATGTAGAGGCGACGCGCCTGCTACTTGAAAAGGGCGCGAACGCGAATATGCGGAATGCCGACGCCGCTACGCCTCTGCATTGCGCGGCGTTTCTTGGATTCAAAGAGGTCGCGACACTGCTGATTAGCAAGGGGGCGGATGTTCGGGCGAAAAATAATACAGGCGGCTTTCCCTCCGACTCGGCTTTATCGGACTGGGGCATCGTGGAGTATATTGCAGGGATGTTGCGCCTGCCGACTCGTTCGAAAGAGGAGGTCTTCTCAGGCAGGGAGGAGTGCCTGAAACTGCTTCCGGCGAACCCGGACAACCCTGCGGCTAAAACGGGCGCTAAGAAGCCAACGGATGATGTTTTCGGACTACGCGCCGCCTATCAAGGGGCTTTGACATCAAGCCATCTGGCATTTCGCCGCACTCCCGCCTCCGAGCCGTTCAATCTGGTTTTTACAGATGTCTTCGACCATCTCTGGTTCCTCTGGTTTCTCTGCTGGCTTGTCCCGTTTTTTGTTGCGTTCGCGTGGATTGCAGACAAAAGGGGGTGGAAACAGCCCTCCCGTCGATTTATTCTGTCTCCCCTGAAGTTTATGTGGCTCCTGCCGCTCACGATGATTCCGCAGTGGTTTATGGGCGTGTTCTCCCCCAGTTTCGGACCGGATACCTCTGTCGGTCTGATTCCGCAACCTCACCTGCTACTCTACTACGGCATTTTCTTTGGGTTTGGCGCGTTGTACTACGATTGCGATGACAGCGAAGGGCGAGTGGGGCGGGGGTGGGCGTGGTCGTTGCTGATATCTCTGCTTCTTCTCTTCCCCCTTGGGCTGATAACCGTTCAGAATCGCGCTCTATCGGGAATCGTGCAGATAGCCTATGTCTGGCTGATGGCGTTTGGAATGATAGGACTTTTTCGCCGCCTTATCGTTCGAGAAAACAGAACGATACGCTATCTTTCAGACGCATCGTACTGGCTCTACCTCGCTCATGTCCCGCTGGTGATGGTCATTCAGCAGTTGGTGAGAAAATGGTCTCTCCCTGCCGAAATCAAATTTGTTTTGATAGGTACAGCCGCTACCGGGCTGCTACTTCTCTCTTATCAGATGCTAGTACGCTACACATGGCTGGGCGCGTTGCTGAATGGTCGACGCAAACGAAAAACAGACTAGGTCGAGCGAGAGGCTGGTATGCAAATTATCCACTCCTTTTCCAGATTCTGCGTCTGCATCCTTTTACCACTGACATCTTACGCGCCAGCATCGCCAGCAGGCTTGCAGGCGAGGCTGCTCTCCGCCTGTAAGAGTGGCAACCTTCCTCTCGCCAGTCGCCTTCTGGCGAAAGGCGCCAAAATCAATGCGCGGGCGGGAGAGTTCACCCCTTTGATGGCAGCCGCGCAAGCGGGACAGACCGAAGTAGTCGCCTTTCTCCTCAAAAACAACGCGAATGTGAACGCGAAACACGCTCCCGGCTCCCTGACCGCGTTGATGTACGCCAAAAACTATGCGTGCGTGAAGGCGCTTCTGAGGGCGGGATCGAATGCAAACGACGCGAACGTAGATGGCGAGACTGTCCTGCTACACTGGTTAGGGCGTAAGGACAAGGAGGCGACAAAAGTAAGCCGCCTTCTCATTTCCAAAGGAGCGGATGTCAACGCCGCTACCATTACGAACGAGACCGCTCTCATGGTTGCAGTAGAGGCGGGAAACTCAAATACCGCGCGCCTCCTTTTAGCGAAGGGGGCGCGTGTGAATGAGGAGGATGAAGAGGGCGCGACAGCCCTCTCAAGAGCGATTTCTCTACACAGAGCGGATTTGGTCGCCCTTCTGAAAAGAGCGGGCGTGACCCCCAAAAGTCGGTGAACATACTTGTCGCCGTCCGTAGTGAACGCAAAGGCGACTTACCCTTTGCTTATGTCTAAACCTAGACACACGATAAAAACCTCCGTTGACGTAAGAGTTCAGGGTTGCGGTAATGAACCGCGAAATGGGGATGCGAAATGCGATTCTACCGCGAAAAACGCGAAAAGGCGCGAAAAA
>CAIJLM010000481.1 GCA_903821495.1 uncultured Chthonomonas sp.
ATTTTTCACAGAGAGCGCGGTTCGCCGAATAAACGGCAATTTCGAGTACCTGCTTTTCGAGTTGGAGAGTCAGGCGCAAGACCCGCCCTCGACCCCCGCCGAAATGAGTAAGTACCTTCGCGAAGTCGCCGCCTACGTGAAGAACGTTCAGGAGTACTTTCCCGCCATTGAAGAAGAAGAGGAGGGCGACCCGCTATGAAGATAATACGCGGGTGGATAGATACCGCGGGGCGTTGCAGAACATGGAGACTGCTTGACGCGAACGGAGAGACTATCGCCGAAATGACAACGCTAAAGGGCGCGAAAGAGATTCTAAGACGGCTCATATCTCAAGGATAGCCCCATAAGCCCCGCAGGAGCCAACGTAGCGCGAAAGCGGGGCATAACCAAAGGAAGCGTCAGACAACGATTCCTTCATTTTACAGCCACAAGAGCAGGGAGAAACGACACCATGCAAGCCATCATCGAAAGAGCCGAAACGAACGAAGAGCGAACCGAGTTTCACATAGACAGCGAGAGCGCCGCCCTCTGGTATCTCCGCAAGTTAGCGAACATCGAAGCGGAGCGCCAGCGCGTGAAGCGTCAAGCGGAAAGACTTGTCGCCGCGCTCGATACGGAGGCGGAAAGCCTCAAGCGGGTATACGCGGGAGAGTTGGAACACTGGGCGCGGGAAGAACTCGCGAAGAAGGGGAACCGCCGAAAGACCCTCCACACGCTACAGGGTACGCTACGTTTCCGACACGTCCCGGCGCGACTTGCGATAGACGAACCCGCCGCCCTGCGCTTCGCCGCCGAAAGCCTCCGAGCGTGCATCATCACGAAAGAGACGCTGAACAAAGAGGCGTATCTTGAGGAGGCGAAATTCCGGTTAGAGCAGTCCGGCGAGATGATGGAAGGGATAGAGCGCGTACCGGAACGGGAAACCTTCTCCGTCTCTTTCCCCTCCGACGCTGAATAGCCGCCAAAACGTGCAGAAGCCCCGCGCAAGCCTTCTTAGAGGCAAGAGCGGGGCTGAAATCCGGGATTGTACACCGTAATTTTTCTAGTATGGTATTGACAATTCTCCTCTTTTTCGACTAAACTATTCATGTCTAATTGAAGAGAGACCATTTCTGTTCGCTCCGAATAGGAACGAGCTGAAACAGCAACAAACAACGGAGAATCGAACCTTGCATTTGAGTATCGAATAAAGGGACTTGTTGCCTTCTACGAAAGGCGTTATAGATAACAAAGCCCTAAGCCCTCGCAACTGATAACAACGAAGAGCCGTTTGAAAACCGATTGGATAGTCTTGACGAACACGTTCTGGCGCGTGTAGTTCAGAGATACAATCGCTTGGCGAGGGGAGCGAATGAAAAGTATCTCTTTGGTAGAACTACGCCCATTTTATTACGTGTGTCTGTTGAGATGGTTCATCGGAGTTAGTTGAGCGCGTTACGCCTACCCACTCCCCGCCTTCTCAAAGACCCACCTTTTACCAGACAACCGAATACTACCAAAAAGGATAGCCTACCCTCTTGACAACTACAAAAAGGGGCGCTATTCTATATCCGACTATAGTTAGCGTAGTGAGGCTCATAATGCTCCTACCAGTAGTCCAGAAAATGAAAAGCGGGATTAAGCTCCGAAAGTTTGGCGACCAGAAGAGCAAAATCCCGCTGTGCAGACAAAAGGTTTTCCCACGTGTACACGATTATGCGTACGCCGTAAGTATACACTCCTGCTTGCGGTTATGCAACATCCACGTACTTTTTTTAAGGAAAAATCTCGCGTCTGCTCTGCAAACCTGTTGATTTAGCGAGAATTGACAGGCGGTAATTCTTAGAGAGTGGGCGCGACGAAATGATTTTGGGATACCTTCCCCTTCTTGGGAGGCTCTTTCACCATACCGCTGTTTGTCACCGCGCCCCTTGTCTCGTCAACAAGGATTACCGAACGACTCCCGTCCAACTCGCAATTTTGGACGGGAGTTTTTTGTTGAAGCAGGTGACAAATGACGAAGCGCACACTTAGCGCCATACCGGACGCTGAACTCGACTCCCTAATCGCTGACTCGCTCAGACACGCGCCGCCGCCGAATAGCCTCCGACGTGTAGACCTTCGCAAGGAGGGCGCGTCATGTCTGTAAAGCCCACCCTCCTCGAAACCGCCCGCGCCTACGTCAAAGCGGGAATCTCTTTTTTTCCTGTTCTTCCCACTGGACACGAGAAGGCGAAGGCTCCCGCGCTTTGGAATTTCAAAGACGATAACGGCAAAGTCTATCTTCACGAGGTTACAGGGGAGGCGCACAGCTGGCAACCCTTCCAGAAACGCCGCCCGTCCGACGCTGAACTAAGCAGGTGGTACTCTGAAAATCGGTTCGCGGTGGGAATTGTATGCGGCGCTATCAGTCAAAATAGGGAGTGCCTGGACTTCGATAGACCGGATATGTGGGAACTCTACGAGACAGAACTGGCGACGTTAGCCCCCGAACTATACGAGAAGGTGAAGCAGTGTTTTCTCTCGAAGTCCCCTAAAAAGGGGTATCACCTTTGGTATCGTTGCGCGAAGCCTATCAGCAAGGGCGAGAAATTGGCAAGCATCCCCGTAGTCAAGAGCGAGGACGGGAAAACGACGCTCAAACCGGAGCAAACGCTGATAGAGACGCGAGGCGAGGGGCATTACTGCGTTGACGCGCCTTCGCCCGGCTACCTACCTCTTCGCGGCGACTTGCTGAACCTGCCCGTACTCACCGAAGAAGAGCGTTCCCTCTTGCTGAACATAGCGCGTACCTTCGACCAAAGACCGCTTACATCAATCTACAAATCCCCCGCCGAACAGCCCCGCCCTTCCAGAAGCGAAGGAGAAGGCAGGAGACCGGGCGACGATTACAATGAGCGGGGCGTAGGCGACGCGCTGGCGCTCCTTCAACGTCACGGCTGGGAGATACTTCACCAGCGGGGCGAAGTATCTCACCTCCGCAAACCGGACAGCCAGAGCAGGACTCCTCACGCCACCTTTGGGCATAGAGGCGCGTTCCTCTACGTGTTCTCCTCTTCCGCTCCTCCGTTTGACAGCGAAAAGGGGTACAGCCCGTTCGCCGTATACGCGCTCTTGGAGTGCGGCGGCGACCATTCGGAAGCGGCGCGGCGGTTAGCGCAGGATGGATACGGAACCCCGCTCTCAGAGCGTTCTAGCCCGTCTAATGAACACGTGCAAAGGCTCTCCGCAATCCTCAAATGCGAAGACGATTCCGACTCTGAAAACGAGGCTGAAAATTTCCGCGCGCGGAAAAATGTTAATCTCAAAAACGCCGATTTTTGCACAAAAAACGATTCACAAAAGCCCCTCTCTCTGGCAGTCTGGAAAGCGCGGGGCAGGAGGCTTAGAATAGATAGAAACCGCTATGAGCAGGCATGGGCTTGGGCGATTGGCGAATGGTATATTCAAGCGGTTGAAGGCGTAGAATACGGCGAAAAAGAGCGCGTTGGCAAGGAGATTTTCGGAGAGGAACTTCTTCGCGTGAGGAAATTCGCCTCTATCGTTTCGGGCTGGAAGCAGTGCGATATGGAGCCAGAGCAGGGCATGAC
>CAIJLM010000482.1 GCA_903821495.1 uncultured Chthonomonas sp.
TACGCCGCGTTTACCAGTAGCGGCTACACCCTTACGGTGCAGTAGGCGGTTTCTGAGAGCGTAGAGGTACTATGGGGGTCTCTCCTAAGTTTAGGAGAGACCCCCATAGCGTGTTAATCCCTATGCGATAACGATTTCCGCCTACGCAAAACGCTTCACAAGTCTCTTCAGTTTCGCTCTGTGCGGCTTAAACTCCTCCATGCGTAATAGAAGGGCGCACGCAATATAGGTGACTCCGCTTACAGAGGCGCACACGCCCAGCACCGCCAACTTTTGGAAGAACACAGAGTGAATTGGAAGATGAGAGATAATCCTATTCATCGCCTCCAGCGTAATTTTGCAGAAGAGGGTGGTAATGGCGGTGGCTAGCAGAATTTTGATACAAGAGGCGGCGAGAACCACATCGTCCAGCCCTTTGAGCCGCCGATGTAGAAGAACAAGCATACTGGTCATGTGGACAGTGGCGGCGATAGAGGTCGCCAACGCGAGACCGGATACCCCCAAACGAGGCTTGAGCCAGATATTCAGGGGGATAAAGATGACGGTGACGAGGGTTCCCACAGCGACGGGCAACCACGTCTCCTGAAGCGCGTAGAACCCCCGAGTCAGTATCGCGTGCGCCGACCATGCGAAGATGCCAACAGAGAACCAGACGAGAACCTGAGCGGTCTGCTGACTGTCCTTTTCGAGAAACTTGCCCGACTGCAACAGCAACTGTACGATGGGAAGCGCGAGAACAATCATCAGGGCGGAGGAGGGAACCGTTAAGAAGAGAATCTGCCGCACTCCTCGGCACACGGTCTTTTGTAGCTCCTCGAACTTTTTCTGCGCCGCCAGAGCCGACATAAGCGGAAAAAGCGCCATTGCAGTAGACTGCGCGAAGATGCCAAGCGGCAACTGCATAAGGCGGTTGGCGTTCATGTAGGCGGACTGGGGGCCATCGCCCATATCCGACGCGAACCCGCGCCCGATAATCGTGCTGACGTAAGGAAGCGATAAGCCGAATACAACCGGAAGCATGAGCCGTATAACCTGCTTCACGCCGGGATGCTTACGGTGACGGATGACAGCGTGAGCGAAGAAGCGCCCATCGTATTTGACCAGCAGAAACAGTTGCAGTAGCACATTTCCCGCTATCGCGCCAAGCAGTCCGCCCCAGCACAACCCTGCGATTCCCAAACTGCGAGAGAGTACCAGCCCGCCAAAGATAATCCCAAAGTTGTAGATGATGGGTCCCCACGCCTGCCCCAAAAAGTAGCCCCGCGCATTGTGTGTGCCTATAACCACGCTCCCAATCATAAAACATATCTGCGCGGGCAACAGAATGCGAGAGAGGACGATGGTCTCAGCGGCTTTTTGCGAGACGGGGATGGGCCCATGTAGCGTATGCTCCACAATCCAGCCCAACGAGGCGATAAAACCGTGCGGCATATTGGGGATGTAGCCTGGGTTCATTAGGGCGACGAGTTGCGGCGTGAAGACAAAGCCAAGAATCGTGAGGAGGGTCATCAGTAGGCTCATGCCCACCAGAATTACCGAGAAAATATGCCACGCCTCTCGCTCTTTGCTTTGGGAAAAGTAGTCGGTAAAAACAGGAATGAACGCGCTAGAGATGGCTCCTCCCGCAATCAGGAAGAAGAAGAGGTCGGGAATAGAGAAGGCTGCGTTGTAGACATCGGTATGGAAGCCCTGCCCGAACTGGTGCGCGATAATACGGTCTCGCACAAACCCTAGAAGGCGGCTGAGAAGAATACTGACCATAAGAAGCCCTGCCGCTCCTTTAGAGCGTTCCTGCATCTTCTCAAGTTCGGTAGGAGGAGCGTCGCCCCCCGAAGGAGGCTTCTGATTGGTTGGCATCTGGTCTGACCTATCGTGCGGTAGTTCTTGGCGTGAAAGCGTGAGCGACGGCTCCCTTGCAAAATTGCGGCGCGTCGCTTTTGCATTATACCACACCGCTTCAAATCAGCGTCTGTGTAGGATACAGGATAGGGGCGAATCGGGGTACAATACCTCTGTCTACAGAAGCCTGTATTTACGACGAGGAGGTTTTCGATTCATGGGAATTATGGAAGGCAAGTCCGTTCTGGTAACGGGAGTTCGTAACGAGCGCAGCATCGCATGGCACGCCGCGCTATCGCTACATCGAGAGGGAGCGAATGTCATCTTCTCGGTATTTTCGGAGCGCGAGCAGACAGGCGTGACGCGCCTGCTAGAAGGGGCGGGCTTCTCCGCGCCAATCTTCCTATGCGACGCTACCGACGAGGCGCAGGTCGCGAACCTATTTGAAAAGGTAGGCGAAGTCTCCGAAGGCAAACTCGCGGGCGTTCTGCACTCAATGGCTTTCGCGAACAAGTCGGAGCTTGAGGGCGAGTATATCGCCACCTCAAAAGAGGGCTTCTCCATCGCCCACGTCAGTAGCTCTTTTACGCTGGTCACGCTGGCGAAGGGGGCGCGGGAGCTGATGAAGGCTGGCGGCGGCGGAAGTATCGTGGCTCTCACCTATCTGGGGGCGGAGCGCGTCGTGCCGAACTACAACATCATGGGCGTGGCGAAAGCGAGCCTTGAGGCGAGCGCCCGCTACCTGTCCGCCGACTTAGGGGCGGATAACATCCGCGTCAACTCTGTCTCCGCGGGCCCCATTCGCACTCTCGCCGCACGCGCTATCGCGGGGCTTGATGCGATGATAAAAGAGGTCGCTGTACGTAGCCCTCTCAAGCGCGAAACAACTCCCGCAGAGGTAGGAGATACGATTCTCTTCCTGATGAGCGAGTGGGCGCGAGGCATAACGGGCGAGACCATCTACGTGGACTGCGGCTACCATATAATGGGCTACTAAGAGCGACGCTCTGAATAGAACGCTCGCTTTTGTTGATTTTGGGGATAGCGGGAACCTTGCGCCATCCCAATCGTCAGAGAGAGTATCTTTTCGCTCTCGCGATGGAAAATTGGAGAATCTAAGATGCACAATTCAGTGCGCCCTTTGGGGCTTTTATGCGCCCTTGTTGGCGTGGCTACCCTTACCAAACCCGCTTTCGCGCAGGACTGGACGCAGTGGCGCGGTCCCTCGCGTTCCGCCACTATCGAGAGTTTTACGGCTATGCCCGGCTGGAAGCCCAAACTTACGAAAGGGTGGAGCGTTGTAGTAGGGGACGGTCAATCTTCGCCGATTATCGTAGGAGACCGCGTCTATATTCACACGCGCAAGGGGGAAAATGAGGTAGTTCAGAGCCTACGATTGGGGACAGGCTCCCCTGCATGGACAGACTCCTACCCTGTGGCTTATGAGCCAGTTCCCGCCGCGAAAGGGCATGGCAAGGGCCCCAAATCAACACCCGTCTATGCCAATGGAATGCTCGTGACGCTCGGCATTACGGGCATTCTCTCCTGCTACCAAGCGTCGTCGGGAGAGCTAGTATGGCGTAAGGATTTCGCGGGAAAGTTCCCCGCAACCTATCCCGAATTTGGAACCGCCATGTCGCCTGTAGTGGATAGAAACTTGGTTATCGTTCATGTCGGAGGAAAAGACGGGGGCGCGTTGATAGCCTACGACCTAAAGTCGGGCAAAGAGATATGGAAGTGGACGGAGGACGGTCCCGCCTACTCCTCTCCTGTCATCGCGTTCTTCGATAACTTTCGCACGGTGGTCACGCAAACCCAACACTTCTGCGTGGGCGTATCGGCGGAGGACGGAAAACTCCTCTGGAAAATCCCCTTCACCACGCCCTACGAGCAGAACTCGGTCAGCCCCGTAGTGATAGGGGGGGCGGTGTTGTTTGGCGGAGTGGGAACCCCGACTTTCCTCATAAAACCCCATAAAGAGGGGGATGATTGGAAGACGAATAAGGTTTGGGAGACTCGCGACATCATCTTCTACATGAACACTCCCGTTTTGAACGGAAACCTGCTGTATGGTATGTCGCAGAAGCGTAGGGGAGAGATGGTCAGTTTCGACCCGGACACGGGCAAGGTTCTCTGGGCGGACACGGGGAACTTTGGCGAAAACGCGGCGGTTCTCGCAGGAGGGGGCTATATCTTCTCCTTCTCAAACAAAGGGACGCTCTACATCTATCGCAAAGTGGGCAATAAACTGCTTGAGATTTTCCAACAGCAGGTCGCCGATACAGAGATATGGGCTACTCCCGCCTTCGCAACGCGCCGTATGTTCGTCAAAGACCTAAATAACCTGACCTTCTGGACGATTGAATAGGCGCTTTTGACCTAACCCCCGTAAGAGTTCAGCGTTTGCGGTAATGAACCGCGAAATGGGGATGCGAAATGCGATTCTACCGCGAAAAACGCGAAAAGGCGCGAAAAA
>CAIJLM010000483.1 GCA_903821495.1 uncultured Chthonomonas sp.
CGTTCGCGCACAGGTGCGGGAAACCTCCTGTCTGAGCAATCTACACGAAATCTATGTGGCGACGAAGCTCTATCGCGAAGACAACGGCAAATTTCCAGCGGCTCTGCTCGGCTTTGTGCAGAGCGACGCACTAGGGCTAGACGGCAAGCCGACCTTCTACACGGAGGTAAGCCCAGGACATCCTATCTCGCTAGATTCGATTACCTATCGTCCGCTCACCACAAGCCAGAAGTACCTCAAAGATATAGGCGTGTTTAACTGCCCAGATGCGATAAACAACGCGACGCGCCTTAGCGTGTCGAGAGCGTGGTATCCGGCGGGAACGCCGCTTTCGCTTTCGGGGAATCCTGTTCTCTTCTCAGACCTCGTAAAAGATAACTGCTGTAGCACAACCGTCATTCCGACAGGGAATCGCGTTTACTACTACACCTTCGACAGTTACGATACGGGCCCCATTCTGGACGCGAACGGCAAGCCTACCACCGTTGTAGATTTTGACGGGACTCCTGTGACCCAAGAGGTTCACTATACCCTCGACTGGACGGGCGGCTCTGGACCTACCGACCCCTCGAACCAGTTGAAGTACCCCGACCCGCCGCAAGACAAGACCGTGCTGACGTGGTGCAACTACCATGTAGGATATGCAGGCTCCAACAAGTTTATGGTTCTCCTGCTGAACGGGAAAGCCAGCGCCGTTCCCGCTAGCCGTTGGACGGGACCGTTGACCTTCCAACCCTACTAAAACACGACATTTTCGGCGAAACGCGCTTAGGCGCAACCCCGCCTTTTGAAACTGGGAGATAAAACTATGGTGACGCGAAAGCCATTGAAAAAACGCATACAGACCGCCTTTACCCTAATAGAACTGCTCGTCGTTATCGCCATTATCGCGATACTCGCCGCCATCCTCTTTCCGGTCATGGCGACAGTGCGCGAACAGGCGCGGCAGAGTAGTACCATGTCGAACCTCTATTCGACGTATGTGGGCGCGAAACTCTATGCGGAGGACGAAGGACACTACCCGACTGTTCTCTTCGGGTACGCCGAGGTCGCCGACAACACGCTGACTCCCGCCTTTCGCCCGATGCTCCCCAGCGATATAAGCCCTGTGGTTCCGATGGATTTGTTGCATGGCGCATTTCGCACCTATTTTGGTCAACCTAACGAGTCGGTCTTCAAAGGCTACCTCTACCATGAGCAGATTAAAGACCTGAACATATTTTTGAATCAGGTCAATCCCGCCATAAGCAAGAGCGCGGTCACTTTCGCCTACTATCCCGTCAATTCGCCGTTGGGCGCTGGCTCTTCGATTGACGCGAACGGCGTTCTGCAAGGCGGACAACTTGTGAAGTGGGTAGCCCCTGACATGACTACGCCAGCGCCGCCCTGCCCTGTGACTCCCGATACCGAAATACCTAATATCTTGGCTTACGGCGGTCAAGCGAAACTGTTTTATCAGGCGGATAGCCTAGACATTGGTCCCATGCTGACCCAAGATGGACAGGTTGTGCATGACACGACGGGAGCCACCGCCTACGAACTGCACTACTCGCCGGACTGGTCAAAGCAAATCGGGATTACCTGCGATGGTCCCCGCGTAACTCAACTCAAGTACAAAAGTCCGCCGACGGACAAGACGATACTGACCTATGTGACGCACCACTCCGCCTATAGCCGACGCGGTACGGTCATTGCGCTCTTGCTGAATGGCGCGGCGCGTAAAATCAGCGCGGCGCAAGCCTTTGAGCAGTTACCGCTCAACTATCACTAGATAGCTTATCAACCTTTCGCTGTCCCTTTGCAATGCTCCCGTTTTTCGCCGACTTATGCAAAGCGCGGAAGTCTACCGACATCGGCATTCGCCCTTCCCCTTGTGAAGGGGTAAGGGTTGGGATGGGGTGGCTTTGAGGAGCGCGGAAGCCTTCCGCGCTGACCCAGCCACCCCCTCTAAATCTCCCCCTTCACAAGGGGAGACTTCTGGATAGCGCTTAGGCGCAAGGAACTTTTCTCAGCCGGAGGAAGTCGAACTTAGTAGAGGGCGCTGTATAGGTTCGCCCGATGAACGCGCAAGCGGCGAGAGGAACGAAATTAAGAGATGAATATGCGAAGTCGCTCCCATAACAAAAATAACGGCGCTTTCTCCCTTGTGGAAGTCCTTATCGCGATGATTATCCTGCTTATCGGGGTTCTATCTATCGCTCGAATCTTTCCGGCAGGCTTCCTCTCCATTCAGCGCACAGGCGACCAGACTGCGGCAATCGCTCTCGCTCAAGAATCCCGCTCGGCGATGGAGAACCTGCCAGAACTTCCGCAAGGAATCTACGCCGCCTATCGTGATGTAAGCGGTAACATCGTTCCTGACACGCGCCCCCTACCGGATGAGATAGTGGACTACGGCGTTGGAAACCTACCTTCGGGCATTCCTGCGAACGCAGACCCCTACTACTACTCGAATATCAACCGAAGCCGCTTTGTAAAAGGCGAGTCGGTGCGTCTTCCGATAGGAACTCCCAACAGCGTGACCGGACTGTACGGCGCTATCTATCCCCTTCAAATGGGTCCCGTATATAACGAATTCGGTACGGACGGCGGGGGAAATACGACCTCCACCGTGAAGGTCTATGGAACTCCTTACCAGCGCGTGATTCAATCTTCGTTGCCCACTCCTGACCAGCCTGAGACCACGCCATCCATCTCGAACGACACGCAGTACGCTATCGACTACGCCAATCAGAAAATCGCCTTCTTTCCGCGTATAGGAACAGGCTTTAGAGTCTTCCTTGTAAAGTACGCCTACAACGTGAACGATGGCGCGGGCAAGGTGGTCTCTAAGACAGTTCTCAACGGGCAGTACACCCTCAAAGATATACCGCCCGCTCAATCGGACAACGCGAAACCGGTATGGCGCTCCTTTTTTACGGATGTGACAGATAGTCAGATTGTGGGAGTGACTCTACCCGTCGACTTCAACGGAGCGCTCGGTATCCATCAGAGTAGCGACGACATAAGCCGACAGTTCCGCCTCGTAACGACAGGTAAAGACAGTAGTCCGCACCTCACCTTTGAGGGTACAGGAATATCCCCTGCTTGGACGAACGACCCTTACGAGTATGCGTGGTACAGCTCTCAGTACGCCAATAATGGAAACGCGGGAGTTCTGGTCTTCAATCCATCGGCGCGAACGGCAAACACGACGACAGCCAGCGGGAGCCAACCGCTTGTCGCACGGGCGGACTACCTGATTTTTGATAACCATATCCTGCGCCAAGACAGAACCATCCCCAACAGGTCGCCTTACGAGATAAAACTCTCTGTCCCGAATGTGTTGACTCAGGGCGATGTACTCAACGACCAGACCCGCTATAACGGGATGTTCCGCGACCCCGCGAACGACACCCCCTCCGTAGCGCTGATAAACACGGCGACGGGCGAACTGATAGAGCCATTTATCGGGGCTTGTACCGACGGTATTGGGAACGGGCGCGGCTATACGCTGGATGCAAGGAACGGAACTATTCGCTTTAACGACGACTACGTGACGGCGCATAACCTCCAACTGGGGAATGTCCGCGTCTACTATCGCGCCGCGAAAGAGTTTGGCGCGCAGGTTCAGAAAGCCTATACGAACTACACCGTAACCGCTGACTTAACTCAAGTGCTTCCGCCCCCTGTGGGGAACAACGAGGGTAGTTTCTGTATTGCAGGCCCAGACGCGGTTCCTGGCGACACCGAGAGTTTGACGCGCATCTACTTCCCCCGCTCGGAGGCGGGCAAGAGCGTCTCTATCGGTGACTACCATGTGGTGCTAGCGGGAAATAATCGCCTCAAGCGATTTAATAGCGAGGTCTATCGTATTACCGCAGACTCAAGGGATTTTAAGATGATAGTATACAAGGGAATACGGTACTACCTGCCCTACATTGACCTGCGTGACCAGCACCCCGAAGCCGTTTCGGAAGGTTGGGCGCTCTCTACGGAAGAGACGGGCGTAGCCGCCAACAGTGTGCAGGGAATGTCGCTCAAGTCGCGGGTTTTGTGGCTAGATAGCACGTCCCCCTCAACGGATTCAAGCGGCAATCCGGTGATATTGAAACGGTGGCGGAGCGTCAGTTCCGATACGCTGATAACGAAGTTCAATAGTCGGTAGGGGAACCTCTCCCTGTCCTGCGGACATCGCTCCCCGAAACGGGGAGGGACTGGCGCTAGGAAAGCGGACGATATTCTCACAAGTCGGCGGCAAACGGGAGCATTGCAAGTCTCCCCTTTGCTACTCTTTCTCCTCCCCTGTTTTTAAGGGGAGGGTAGGGTGAGGTGCATTTAGAGGGGGTGGCTGGGTCAGTGCGATAAGCCTTCTGCATTCCACCCAACCACCCCATTCCAACCCTTACCCCTCACAAAGGGGAAGGGCGAATGCCGATGACGGAAGGCTTTGGGGTGGGAGATTTAGAGGGCGCGGGGCGCTTCTCGCCCCTAATGAACACGCGGAGAGGCTTCTCCTCTCCTCAACACTAATACAGGCAACACATAATCAAAGGGAATAAGGCGGGGAACAGCCATGAGCGCCATCACGCCCAACATAATGAAAAAATCTTCGACGCGCATAAAACACGGTTTTACTCTGGTAGAACTCCTCGTGGTCATCGCTTTGACTGCGGTGTTGTTCACGCTGATTTTCAAGCCGCTCTTCGACTCGTTCAACCTAACGAGTCGCTCCGGTACGCAAATCGAGACCCAGCAGTATGCGCGAAACATAACGCGAGACGTAGATGCCCTGCTCTCCAGCGCGGTCTTCGTCTACGATAACGCGAGTACGCCCATCAATCTCTGGGTGGCGAACTCCTCCGGCACGCCGCAACCCGCCCCGACGACCTTCGCTATGCTAGAGGCGGTCACTCCGGCGCGTCAGTTCGACCAACGTCCGGGTAGCACGCCCATCGACCCTACCACGAACACGCCCATCTATGCGGCGGGAGAGAGCGGAAGCGCTTTCGCCCTACCGCTCTCACCCGGACGTTCGCTGGTGCGCTATTTTATTGGACTAGTGGACAACCGCTCCATTCCCGACACGATTTCAGGCAAGAACACCAACGGCAGTCCCGGAAGCGCGGTAGGAGTGTACACGCCCTACTCGAACCGCTTCGAGACCCCGAATGCCGCTTGGGACAACCGCTTCACGCTCTACAAAGCGGAGGTCGCCGCCTATATCCCCGACCCGGACGATACCACGAAGTATATCCCGAATCTGGGGCTATTCCATACTGTGAAGACGGATGTCAACAACGTTGTTACTATCACGAACCTTAAAACGGACGCTATTCAACTGCACGACCCCAACTTCTTCTACGACAACACCCTCGCAGGCTCCGCAGACAGCGCGGGCGCTCTAAAATGGGCGGCGCCGGGCTGGCAGGACATCAATAAGGACGGTAAAGTAGAGATTTGGGAGAACTGGAAGGCGGTCTCGAACTCGCAGGTCAGCGTGATAAAGGTTGACCTACTCACAGTAGACCGAGACCCGAATACAAAAGAGGTTCTCTACGACCAGACGACAGGACTTCCTAGCGGCATGGGTACGCTTATCTCCTTCGAGCCTGCCCACGTGCAGAACGACCCGATGGTTCCCGGAACTGTAGACAACGCGGGGAACGAATCGCCCTATAGCGCCGCAGTCACCTATAGCCCGGAACACGCGAACTGGTCGAACTTGTTTATGCCGATTGAGCCGATTGAAAAGTATGGCGAATGGTTGCAAATGGTAATGGTTTATCGTCCTATTCGCCAAAATGGCGCGTCGGAGTACCTGAGCCAGACGAACGATGCTCTTCAGGTGGACGGAAACGGCAATTTGACGTATTATGTAATACTTCTTCCCAAAGACCCCTTCAAGTACGTGGTTACGGTGAATGGTATACAACATAACATACAGTATGGTATTTACCGTGTATCAATTCGTCCTGACCAGTATCCGCCTTCTCTGCAAACAATGGTGAAAAACCTTGTAGACAACGGAGCTAACCCTACCTTATATGATAAGGGACCAATGCCTGATGCGTCAACTGGAGCGTGGGTGAGTACTAATCCTGAAATCGCTTTCTCGGCAGACTCCAAAACAGGATTGCTCAACTTCGGGTTCTCGCAGGGCGTTATGTTGTATGACGCATCAAATCAAAGCCGGTCGCTTCCGGCGCGCTACACCTCCGCTATCATCAATAACGGCATGACCAGCGCGATTGGAAAGCGGTATCTGCGCCTCGATGTGAATCCAGACCCTGCGCTCTATGCGACTCCCGCCGCTCTGAACGCCGCCGCTGTTTCGCCGTTACTCGCTTTGGGCAATCCGGGACGCTTCGACCCGTCGGCTCCCGCCCAGTACTCTAGGGTGCGAATTATTCCGGGAACCGAGCGCGTCTACGGACCCGACCAGCGTCCGGGACTCAACTACGGGCATCGAACTCAATATACGCGAGTTTCGTCAACGGCGGGCGTTATCGGGCTGAACGAGTACAAGATACTCTACGACGACGTTCCCAACGCGGTAGCCGCAGTCAACGGTCTGCCTATCACCATAGACAACCCGCCAGCCAACGTGCGACTTGGGTACGTCGAGTTCAACAGCCAGCCGGACACCACCGACCCGACGGCTCCAAACGCGACGAATGGTCCCAACAGCCTACCGCTGAACAAGACGGATAACACAGGAGCGTTGACCCTCGCCGCCGACCCGGTGGAGGTCTACTACAACTTCCAGATGAACAACGTGCGCGACGTGGTTAAGGGCGACTACCTGACCCGCGAACAGATGAACATCAAGATAGATATGC
>CAIJLM010000484.1 GCA_903821495.1 uncultured Chthonomonas sp.
CGGTTCCTTTGGCTCCGTGCCGTGTGTCCCGCAGAACCGTAACCAGTACGGAACGCGCCTTCTGGAAATGTAGGTTCCGCCAACAGCATACCTCCGATACGTGTCCTTCCGCATCCAGCCCGGTATAAGTGGCGGAAGGAGTAGTCTGCGTACTTGCATCCTTGCAGTCGAACTTCGCTCCATGCCACACAGGATGCCCCGCTCCAACTCAAACGCGAAGAGGCGGAGGCGATGGTGAAGGCGCGGGGCGGACGCGCAAGCGGTAGCGTAAGCAAACAGACCTCCTACGTAGTGGCGGGGGAGAGCGCGGGTAGCAAACTAGCGAAGGCGCAACAGTTGGGCGTGGCGGTTCTTACCGAAACCGAGTTTATTGAGATGTGCGAGGAGTAGTACGTGATGCTTTTTGATATACTCAATGAAGGTGATGATTACACTACGAGGAGAAACGCGCTATGCTACATTTTCAAGGTTTTGTGCGTGATGTGCGTTATTCCGTCTGTCTTTCTCATGAGCTACCCGTTTATCAGGCGGAGGTTTTCAATATAAACGAAGCAAGTTCAAGCGGCTTACTTATCTGCCCGAATGGGCAAACAGGCTTTTCTAGATGGGTATCGCCGAAACGCACACGAAGTTACCCTTTCGAGCGTCTCTATAACACCTATAATTGTCCGCACCGTATCACGATTATCCCTGTGATTAAGGATGAAGGAGCGGACGGCGACCTTGATAGAGTGCAGTACTCTACCTTCTCATGGATGAACCTGCTGAATATCTACGTTGTGCTTGCCTACTACTCTTCCGCCGACAAGAACACAAGCCCGAATCGCCGTGATAAGCACTGCCTCACGTATCAGAAACTCGATTCCGCCTTTGTAAACGCGCAAATTGAGGAGATACAACGCTACAAGCAGAGCGCCCTGCACTGGAATCGCACTTTGTTTGAGACGCGCTTCGTCTCCACATACCAATACGCTTTGGAGGCGTATCAAAACATCTCCAAGCAGACAAAAGTGAATGTTCACTCTTTGAGCAGGCAGGAAAGTTATGTTAAAAATGTGATAGCGGAATATGACCAGTTTCGAGACATCTCCTTGCGCGGTTCGCTGGGCGCTTCCAAGCGTGAAAGCGGGGTATCCCATCAAATGGAGTATCTGTCCGAAGGCATAAAAGCCACTTTAGAGGTTCAAAACTATCTGGGAGGAGTCTATCACTTAACAGTTGACGAGGTGATACAAGAAGGGGATGTGTACACTCTTCAGGAGTCCAAAAACGCGACTAAATCTCTCCTACCTAGCCTTTCCGACATAAAAGATGGTCTCTTCAAACTGATTCTCTACTCTAATCTGGACACGCTCCACCACAACGGAGAGCAGGTCGCTTTCCGAACGCGCCTCAAATTGACGGGACGCGGTGTTCAGGGAACTCTGAAAATGCCCTGCACGGAACAAGACGTAACAGAGTTTGCAGAACGACATGGCAGGAGGATGAAGCCGAATCTGTTAAAGGCGCTGAACGAAGAGGCGAAGACGAACGGCTTACAGATTGTGATAGGGGGAAACCAGTGAAAATCGTAAAAAGCCCGTTACGCTATCCCGGCGGCAAGTCGCGTGGACTAACCGAGATAGCCCGTCACCTGCCCCCCTCCTTCCGTGAGTTCCGCGAACCGATGGCGGGCGGCGGCTCGGTCTTCGTCTTTATGCGCCAACGCTTTCCCGATGTGAAAGTCTGGATTAACGACCTCAACTTTGACCTCTTCTGCTTCTGGAAAGAGGCGCAACGCAATGTAGAGCGCTTGGTAGCGCAGATACGCGAAACGAAAATACAGGAGACCGATGGGCGCGTTCTCTTTGCAAAGTTGCGAGAGATAGACCGCGACACGCTCTCCGATTTTGATAGGGCAGTCCGATTTTTCATTTTGAACCGTATCACGTTCTCCGGCACAGTCGATTCGGGAGGCTACTCGCAAAAAGCCTTTGAGGGGCGCTTTACCGACTCTTCGCTACAGCGCGTTGTGGAACTCAAGCCCATTCTGGAAGGGATACGTATCACGCACGAGGACTACAGCGCACTCCTGAAAACGGAGGGAGAGGGCGTTTTCGTCTTCCTAGACCCGCCCTATCTCACGGCGACCCAATCACGCCTCTACGGGCAAAAAGGGATACTGCATACAGGTTTCGACCACCAACGCTTTGGCGAAGACATCCAAGCGTGCAGGCATCAGTGGATGATAACCTACGACGACGCGCCGGAGTTGAGGGCGCGTTTCGCGTG
Organism: uncultured Chthonomonas sp.; assembly: GCA_903821495.1. Lineage (GTDB taxonomy): Bacteria > Armatimonadota > Chthonomonadetes > Chthonomonadales > Chthonomonadaceae > CAIJLM01. Next base: position 2,272 of record CAIJLM010000484.1, read on the forward strand.
GGCGAACCAACACAGATGGAAGTTGCAGTACGGAATGAACAACTATAAACAGGAAAAGGCGGAGGCGGGAGCGGAGTTAATACTCACAAACTACCCTCTCCACCGCGCTGAGTTCGCCTTCCCTGCTCTCGCCCTTGATTTGTGAGATATGCGCGAACGCAGATTCAGAAGCGTAAGCCTGTTTTGGGGTATCCTTATGTTAGTTAGAAACCCGTAAAGGAGTTCTGTTCCGTTATGCCCGTTGTTTCTGTTGGCTCCTACCAGATAGGTTCCCCCGCCGCCCCGCTCACCCTTATCGCAGGACCCTGCGTAATAGAGAGCCTCGACCTCTGCCGTCAGATAGCGCAAGAGACGCTCGCTCTGACGCGTCGGCTCGGTATTCAGTACATCTTCAAAGCCAGTTTCGATAAGGCGAATCGCACCTCTAGCGGCTCGTTTCGAGGGCAAGGGATGGCGCAAGGCTTAGAAGTCCTAAACACTATCAAGCAGGAGTTTGGTATTCCTGTCCTCACCGATGTTCACGACGCAAGCCAGTGCTATGCGGTTGCAGAGGTCTGCGACGTGCTACAGATACCCGCGTTTCTCTGCCGCCAAACCGACCTCCTCCTCGCCGCAGGCGAAACGGGACGCGCTGTCAATGTAAAAAAAGGGCAGTTTCTCGCCCCTTGGGATGTCTCCAATATCGTCAAGAAGGTGGAGAGTACCGGTAACACAAGTATTCTTTTAACAGAGCGCGGAGTCTCCTTCGGCTACAACACCCTCGTCGTGGATATGACCTCTCTGCCTATCATGCGTTCACTCGGCTACCCTGTAGTTTTCGATGGCACGCACAGCGTTCAGAAGCCGGGCGGCGCAGGAACCACCTCCGGCGGCGCTAGAGAGATGATTCCCTACCTCACACGGGGGGCGGTCGCCGTTGGTTTGGACGCGCTCTTCCTAGAGGTACATCCCGAACCGGAAAAGGGGCTATCCGACTCCGCAACCATGCTACGCCTCAGCGACCTACCCGCCCTACTAGAGCAGGTCGTCGCGATTGACAGTATCGTTCGCAGAGGAGGCGCGTAATGACGACGACGGAGCGAACCAAAACCAACGACGCGCTCTGGATGGAGACAGCGCAAGAGACTCTCTCTGTCGCCTCAGACGCTATACGCCGCGTTTCTGAGCGCCTCACTCCCAACTTTTTGAAGGCGTTAGAGATACTAGACGACTGCGCGGGAAAGGTCATCACCAGCGGGGTAGGGAAATCGGGCATTGTGGCGCGAAAAATCGCCGCGACTCTCACCTCAACGGGTTGCCCCTCCGTCTTCCTCCACCCCTCCGAAGCCATGCACGGCGATTTAGGAATAGTGGAGCCTGACGATGTGCTTATCGCTCTCTCTAACAGCGGCGAAAGCGAAGAGTTATTAGCCATTCTCCCCGCGCTACTCGCCCGACGAGTGCCCCTTATCGCCATTGTCGGCAATCTACAGTCCACCCTCGCGCGCCGCGCCGCCGTTGTAATAGACTCCGCCATAGAACGCGAAGCCTGTCCCCTGAACCTTGCGCCCACTACCAGCGTCATCGTTCAGCTCGCTCTGGGCGACGCGCTCGCCATGACCCTCCATAGCAAGCGGGGATTCGGCGCAGAAGACTACGCTCGTAATCATCCGGGGGGCAGACTGGGCAGACGCTTAACGCTGTGCGTGCGCGATATTCTTGCGATGAACGCGCTTCCCATTCCGATAGTCGCCCCCTCCGCATCCATGATGGACGCGCTTGCCGAGATTAGCGCGAAGTGCGTAGGGGCGACCATTGTCGCTAACGCAGACCACAAGATTCTAGGTATTCTGACCGACTACGACACGCGGCAAGCCTTTCAGAAGTTCGGGGCGGACGCGCTTCAGTTGACCGCCGCGCAGATAATGAATCCACGCCCTAAAGTCCTCCTCCACCCCGACCAACTCGCTTATGAAGCCTTGCGCCAGATGGAGGATGGCTCTCGTCAGATTTCGGTGGCTCCCGTTGTGGATTCGGAGGGTGTGTGTGTGGGTATGGTGCGTATTCACGATTTTCTGCGGGCAGGGCTGTAAATTTATAGAGCCGAAAATGTTAGGTTTACCTACCTCGAATTAGCCCCCAAAGCATCAGGTTTACTTGCATAATGTTAGAAATACTTGCATCAGTTAGTTTAGAGAGGATGGATGAGGTTAAAATAGTATGAGCAGTCCTAAAGTGGTCGCCCTTATTCCTGCGCGGTTAGCCGCGACGCGCCTACCCGATAAGCCCCTCGTAGACATCGCGGGCAAGACGATGATACAACACGTCTGGGAGCGTGTATCGCAGGTGCGCGGCGTAACCGCTATCGCCATCGCTACACCGGACAGCGCAATTCAACAGGTAGTGGAGGGCTTTGGCGGACAGGCGATAATGACCTCGCACGAACACCGCTCCGGAACCGATAGATTGGCGGAGGCGGCGCGTATTCTGGGGCTAGAGCCAGGCGATATTGTCATCAACATTCAGGGGGATGAGCCGCTGTTAGAGCCTGCCAATATCGAAGCCGCGCTTGCGCCGCTTCTGGAAGACCCCGCGCTTCCCATGTCTAGCCTCACCTGCCCCTGCCCAGAGATTGACAGGGATAACCCCGCCTGTGTGAAGGTGGTCTTCGCTCCGAATGGGGACGCGCTCTACTTCTCGCGTTCGCGCATCCCCTTTCCGCGCAACGAAGATACCGGCGTAGTCACCATGCAACATATCGGACTCTACGCCTACCGCAACGGCTTCCTACAAACCTACTCCGCTCTCGCGCCTACTCCCCTTGAGCGGACGGAGGGCTTGGAGCAACTTCGCGCCCTCGAAAACGGCTATCGAATTCGGATGGTGCGAATAGAGAAAGCCCCTATCGGAGTAGATACCCCCGAAGACCTTGCGCGGGTCAGGGCGCTTCTTGAGAGGTGAAAGGCTCTACGCTTTTCGCGTGTTCTGCGGCTCTACTCTTCCAAAAGCGAGCGCAACCTTTTTTCGCGGGAACTTGAAATGCGATGTAGGTATCGGCTATAATGACACTGGGCGCGACGGGAAATCCCCGTTGCGCCTATCGCTATTTTGCAAGCGTTTCTTCCCGTATCGCCCGATTTCCCCACCCCGCTGCACAGGGAGACTAAGGTCATGCCACAGTTTCAACAACAAAAAAAGGGCTTTTCACGTGTTAAAGTACTCTCGAAAGACGCGACACGCGCCTATCTTTTAATGGTCAAGAAATCGAAGGGGCGCAACCTGCAAGCCCTGCCGGGCGACATATTTGTCGCGGATGCGGAGACGGTGAAGGTTCTGGACGAAAACAACATTCCTTATGAGGTTATTGAGCAGAAGGGGTAGCATTTTCTATGTACAATGAACTACGCCTACAGAATTTCACCGTTTTCTCAGAAGTAAATTTGGAGTTTGTGGAAGGGCTAAACGTTTATGTCGGCGAAAACGGCGCAGGCAAGACGCATCTGCTTAAAGTTTTATATGCGCTTCTAAAACATCAGTCTCTTGTAGCAGACCCCTCTCGACGCGAGACGCTTGACAGAACTCTTGTTTCAGTATTCAAACCAAACACGCTAGGTCGTCTAGTTAGGCGGCGGCAAGGAGTTCAGGTCTGCGAAGTGAAAGCGGTTTGGGATAAGAAGCCCTTTACCTTCTCGCTAAACACAAAGCAGACTCAGGTAGACTCTTCCAAAGTATGGCAGATAACGCAAAGCCCTATATTTATTCCCGCTAAAGACATATTAGGACACTCCGTCAAGTTTATTGAAGCTTATGAGAGTGGTTGGTTGGATTTCGATGTCACCTATCGCGATCTGCTCATCAATGCTGTTCCCGATGTTCAAAAGGGAGCGGTTCCCCAAGAACAGCAGAGGTTGTTAAAGTCGCTAGGCAACGCTATGACGGGGAAAGTGAGTAGGGACAAAGACGGGCGATACTACTTGAAAGACGCTTCCGGACAGATTGAGTTTCCGCTCGTTGCGGAAGGATGGCGTAAACTAGGACTGCTCTGGACGCTAATTCGGAACGGAAGTTTAACGGGGGGCAACATTCTCCTCTGGGATGAGCCGGAAGCCAATCTAAATCCCGAAATGTTTCCTGTAGTCAGCGATATTCTTGCCAAACTCGCTCACACTGGAACGCAGATTCATCTCGCGACTCACTCCTACGCCCTGATTCGCGAACTCGAATTCGCTTCCAAAGAGGTCAAAGCATCCTTGCGCCTTTTTGCGTGCAAGCGCGAGGAGGACAAGAGCGTTACCGTACAGCCTTACAATAGTTTCGTAGAACTGAAGCCTAATCCCATTCTTAGAGAGTATGAGCGTATCTTTCAGATGACAGTGAAGGAGGCTTTAGGGGCATGATTAGTTGTAGAGAGGGCGAACTCGGTATAGAACTTCCCAATGCCTACATTGTGTATCACGTAGACACTCCCGAAACAGGGTTGCCTAAAGATACCTCTAAAGTGGACTGGGCATGGGCGGAAGCGACGAGATATTTCCTTTGCGAAGTAAAAGACCCCGAACAGCGGGGCGCAACGCTCCATAATCCGACAGCGCCCGCGAAGATGCGGAGGGAGTTATCTCAGGGCGGTTTTCCTAAGAAATTGGCGGAGAAAGCCTCCGAAACTATGAGGCTACATCCTCCTAGCGCCGCGCCTGCCGCCTATATCGTACTGCTTGCGATTTCAACTCTAACGGCGGCGGAGTTGCAGACTGCGGGTTTGAGCATAGAGGCGGAACTGGGCGCGATGGGTATAAAACTGCCCGTGATTGTGGTGAATATAGCAGGATGGAACGCACAACTAACGCCGCGTAGGGCGATACGTATCTGAACAGTTTGTCACAAGACAGGAGAGAAGGAGAAAGGGGATTGCCGAACATGACGAAATATATCTTTGTAACGGGGGGCGTGGTGAGCAGTATCGGGAAGGGTATCACCACCGCCAGCCTAGGTCGCCTCCTCCGAAATCGAGGCTTCAACGTAACCATGCAGAAACTCGATCCCTACATCAATGTGGATGCAGGCACGATGAACCCCTACCAGCACGGGGAGTGTTTCGTCACAGATGACGGCGCGGAGACCGACCTCGATTTAGGGCACTACGAGCGGTTTGTGGACATAGACCTCAGCCGAAAGGCGAGCGTCACCACCGGAAGCGTCTACCGAACCGTCATTGAGAAGGAGCGGCGCGGCGACTACCTCGGCGTGACCGTTCAGATGATACCGCACGTCACCAACGAGATAAAGCAGCGCGTGCTGGATGCGGGCAAAGGCGTGGATGTGGTGATTGTGGAGGTTGGCGGAACGGTAGGAGACATCGAAGGTCTGCCTTTTCTCGAAGCCATCCGCCAGTTCCGCAAGGATGTGGGCTACGAAAATGTCATGTACGTTCATGTCACCCTCATTCCAACGGTGGGACCCTGGGGCGAAATCAAGACCAAGCCCACCCAGCACAGCGTTATCAAAATGCGCGAAATCGGTATTCAGCCGGACGTGCTTATCTGCCGCTCCGACCTGCCTATATCGCAAGAGATGAAGAACAAAATCTCCCTCTTCTGCGACGTGGAGCCGGAGGCGGTCGCCGAATCGCTCACCGTAGAGACTATCTACGAAGTTCCACTACGCTTTGAAGCCTCCGGTCTCGCCGACTTCGTGGTCAAGCGCCTCCACTTGCCGCAAAACCCGCCCAACCTCAAAGAGTGGGAGGAGACCGTTGAGCGAATCAAGCATCCCGCCCGCGAGGTGAATATCGCCGTAGTCGGGAAGTACGTAGAGAATGGAGACGCTTATATCTCTATCGCGGAAGCCCTCAAACATGGCGGAATCGCCAACAACTGCCGCGTGAACATCCACTGGATAGTGAGCGATACCGCCGAAGCGAACCTAGACGAACTCAAGAAGATGGATGGCATCGTGGTGGCTCCCGGCTTTGGGGCGCGGGGCGTGGAGGGCAAAATCAAGGCGGTGCAGTTCGCCCGCGAGAACAGAGTCCCCTATCTGGGAATCTGCTACGGAATGCAGATGGCGGTCATTGAGTTCTGCCGAAATGTACTGGGAATAGAGCACGCAAACTCGGAAGAGGTAGACCCCGGTACAAGCGACCCCGTCATCCACATTCTGCCTGAGCAGAAAGCCGTCACTTTCAAGGGCGCGACCATGCGTCTGGGCGCGTATCAGTGTCAACTTATCGCGGGTAGCCTTGCAGAGAGACTCTATGGCTCTACCACCGTCCGCGAGCGCCACCGCCACCGCTATGAGGTGAACAACGCCTACCGCGAACGCATGAGCAAGGCGGGGATGGTCTGTTCTGGGCTATCGCCGGACTATCGCCTTGTGGAGATTGTGGAGATACCTTCTCACCCCTTCTTCATCGGTACGCAGTTCCACCCCGAATTCCGCTCTCGCCCCAACCGAGCGCACCCGCTCTTCAGCGGTATCGTTGAGGCGGCGCTTCGCTACCACGACAGCAAGGCGAAACCCCAAAACGGCGTGAAGGCGAAAGCGAACGCGGGCGCGGAGTAGGCTTTTCAAGGCGACGGAACTACATAGCCTCCGCTTATCTCATCGCCACCTCACCCCAAATAGAGGAATCTCCACCTCCTTTGTCGAAATAGTAGGCAACGAACCCTACTATTTCGCAAGGAGAACGACCTCTCATGCCAACCAGCGCCGCCGAGCTTGTCGCGAGTCGGTATCGTCAGATTCACCTCGATTTTCACACCGCGCCGCAGATACCCGATGTAGGAGTCGACTTCAACGCCGACGAGTTTATTCAGACTCTCCTTGAGGCGAAAGTCAACTGGATAACCCTCTTCGGGAAATGCCATCACGGAATGAGCTACTACCCCACCAAAGCCGGAGTCATGCACCCTAGCCTCAAGTTCGACCTGCTCGGCGAACAGATAGAGGTCTGCAAAAAGCACGGACTCGCCACCCCCGTCTACATCTCCGCCCGCGTCGACCAGCATATCGGCATTACTCGCCCCGACCTCGTGGCGCGACTGGAAGACGGAAGACTGTGGGGACCAAACGCGAATCAGGCGAGCTGGTATCAGATATGTTTGGGAAACAAAGAGTACATCGACTATCTTGCCGCGCAGACCGAAGAGGTCCTCAAAAACTACGACGCGGACGGCATTTTTTACGATATGTGCTACTACCCCCCCGACCCCGGCTGTTTCTGTGAAAAGTGTATGGCGCGTCTCGAAAAGGACGGCTATTCCCGCCACGATGTCGCCGCGCACCGCAGACAGACCTTCGCGATTCTGCGTGAATACACCACCCGCCTCACGAAACTGTGCAAAGACCTGCGCCCCAACGCCACCACCTTCTTCAATAGCCGCGTCACCGCAAACGTTCACCGCGAACTAGACACGCTCACCCACCTCGAAATCGAATCGCTGACGACGGGCGGTTGGGGCTACCTCTTCTTCCCGTGCCACGCCCGTTTCGCCCGAACCTACCCCCGCCCTCTGCAAGGCATGACGGCGCGATTCCATAAGTCGTGGGCGGACTTCGGAGGCTTAAAGACCATCCCGCAACTCCACTACGAGGCGGCGACCATTGTCGCGACGGGCGGGGTTGTGAACATCGGCGACCAACTGCACCCGCGCGGCACTCTGGATAAGGGCGCGTACAAGGTCATGGGCGAAGTGTTTGAGCGTATCGAAGCGATAGAAGCCTACTGCAAGGACGCGACTCCCCTTGCCGATATTGGCGTGCTACTACTTCCCGAAAACCGCGAAGCCCTCACAGGCGATGAAGACAGCCGAGGATGCGTAAAGATTGACGGCTCCATCGAAGGAACCGCCGCTATACTCTCCGCGCTTAAACACCAGTGGAACGGCGAAACCCCCGATAGAGACAACCTGAACAACTACAAACTCCTGATAATCCCAGACAGGGGCGTTCTGGACGACTCTATGCAGGCGCGACTCGCGGACTACCTAGCGCAGGGCGGCAAAGTCCTCTTCTCGCACGAGGCGACGCTGGACAACGGCGCGTTCGCGCTTCCCAATAGCCCCGTCAAGTACATAGAACCCTGCCCTTGGACACCCTCCTACATGGATTTAGGCGATACGCTGGGCGCGGGGCAGCCCAAAACGGAGTTCGTGAACTACAAACCGGGTTCTTCTGTGGAGCCTGTTAAGGACGCTACCGCGCTCGGCGAAGTGTGGAAACCCTACTTCAATCGCGCTCCCGGCAAGTTCTCTTCGCACAACCAGACCCCCGCCGACAAGCCCACAGGCTACCCCATCGGCGTGTTGTCCGCTGACAAATCGGTCGGGTATCTCTACGCCGCCGTCTTCAAGGGCTACCGCGAAGATGCCTTCTACGTCTACAAAGAGATGGTCGCTCGTATGCTGGAAACCCTCTTACCGGAGCCTGTCGTCAAGGCGGGAGAGAACGTCCCTGCGGGTATGGAGATAGATGTTCTGCGCCAAGCGGAACAGAATCGCCTCGTCGTGCATCTGGTCAACTTCCAACCGACGCGCCGAACCGCCACCAACGAGTATATCGAGGACGCTACGCCCCTGAATAACGTGAGTTTCGCGCTACGAACCGGTAAAGCCCCGACGCGGGTGGTTCTCACGCCCTCTGGGCAAGAGATTCCCTTCCGACACGAGGGGAACTACACGCACGTCGTTGCGCCTACCGTTTTGACACACCAAGTTATTGTATTTGAAGGGATTTAATTTCGATGGCAAACACCGCTAGTCTGCACACAAACGCCCCCGTTCACCGATTACGGGGTTCTCTGCCCAAAATTGGGATACGCCCCACGATTGACGGACGCTATGGCGGCGTTCGCGAATCGCTGGAGGAGCAGGTTATGGCGATGGCGCAGTCCGCCGCCGCCTTCCTCACCGCGAACCTGCGTCACCCCAACGGTCTGCCCGTAGAGTGCGTTATCGCCGATGGCTGTATCGGCGGCGCATCTGAGGCGGCGAAGTGCGCCGAGAAGTTCGAGAGGGCGGGGGTGGGCGTATCGCTGACGGTAACGCCCTGCTGGTGCTACGGCTCCGAGACGATTGACATGAACCCCGCCCTCCCGAAAGCGATATGGGGCTTCAACGGCACGGAGAGACCCGGCGCGGTCTATCTCGCCGCCGCGCTCTCAGGGCATACGCAGAAGGGGCTACCCGCATTCGGTATCTACGGGCATGATGTTCAGGATTCGGGCGATACCTCTATACCCGCCGACGTTCAGGCGAAACTGCTCTCCTTTGCGCGGGCGGGGCTTGCCGTCGCCTCAATGCGCGGAACCTCCTATCTCGCGATGGGCGGCGTTTCGATGGGTATCGCCGGCTCTATCGTAGACCAAGATTTCTTCCAGTCGTACCTCGGAATGAGAGCCGAAACGGTGGACATGACCGAGTTTATACGCCGTATCGACGCGAAAATCTACGACACGGAAGAGTACGAACGCGCCATTAAGTGGGTACTCGAAAACTGCCCGGAGGGCGCGGATGTAAACCCCGAAGAGAAGCAGATGTCTCGCGCTCAAAAAGCCGAGTCGTGGGAGTTCTCCGTCAAGATGGCGCTCATCGCTCGCGACCTGATGGTAGGCAATCCCCGTCTCGCGGAGCTGGGCTTTCTGGAAGAGGCGGAGGGGCATAACGCCATCGCAGGAGGCTTTCAAGGGCAACGCCAGTGGACAGACCAGTACGCGAACGGCGACTTCCTCGAAGCGATACTCTCTACCTCGTTCGACTGGAACGGAATCCGCCAACCGTACATCGTCGCAACAGAGAACGATGCGCTTAATGCGGTCTCCATGCTGTTCGGACACCTGCTGACGGGAACCGCGCAGATGTTCTCCGATGTGCGAACCTACTGGAGTCCTGACGCAGTTTCGCGGGTTACAGGGTATAACGTAAGCGGACTTGCGGAAGGCGGCTTCCTGCACCTTATCAATTCGGGGCCCTCCGCGCTCGACTGGACGGGCGAACAGACACAGGACGGCTACCATCTGCTGAAGCCTTTCTGGGAGATAACGGCGGAGGATGCAGGGCGGTGTCTCGACTCGACGAAGTGGTGTACCGCCGTGCTTGAGTACTTCCGAGGCGGGGGCTGGTCTACCGACTTCCTGACGCATGGCGGGTTGCCTGTCACGATGTGCCGCCTGAATCTCGCGAAGGGCTTGGGACCCGTTCTACAGATAGCGGAGGGCTACACGATTGACCTGCCCGCCGAAGTGCATGACACTCTCGACCTTCGCACGAACCCGACTTGGCCCACAACGTGGTTTGCGCCGACCCTTACGGGAGAGGGCGCGTTTACGGATGTCTATACCGTGATGAACAACTGGGGCGCGAATCATGGGGCGATTAGTTATGGGCATATCGGAAACGACCTCATTACGATGGCTGCCATGCTCCGTATTCCGGTAGATATGCACAACGTGAGCGCAGACCGCCTCTTCCGTCCGAGCGCGTGGTCTCGCTTCGGAACGATGGAGCCGCAGAGCGCGGACTATCGGGCGTGTTCGACTTATGGGGCGCTGTATAAGTAGCCCCGCGCACGTTCCCTCTCCCAATTCTGGGCGAGGGGTGACTAGGGCGTTAGGCGATTTTGTGTGACCAAGCCCCGCATCAAGGTAATCTAGCATGATACAAAGCGTAAAAATCGAACGGCTACGCGGAATTCGCGAGGGGGAGTTGAACGACCTGACTCCCCTCACGATTCTTGTGGGCGGCAACGGCTCCGGCAAGAGTACAGTGCTGGAGGCTTTGTATATTGGCGCGAATAAAAGCCCTGCCTATGCTATCGGACAGTCAGTGTTGAGACGAATGGATTTCCCCGGTAATCATCGTTGGCTCATTTGGAAAGAGGGGCGAGAGGGCAACGCTGTGATTGATATTAAAAAGCCCGAAGGCGGCGATGTAATCTGTGAAGTCGGTGCGACGGATAGCTTCTTTCGACTACTGTATTCCTCAACCCCGCAACCGCAAAACGATAAGGTGAAATTCGTCCAATTCGACCGTAATGGATTTGGGCAATTACAGGCGCAAATGATAGATTCTAGAGGTGGCGCTCTCGCTATTGCAGACGTTATATTCAGTGAAAGCCCAAACGTTCTACTTCTTGAGCCTCAACGCACCACAACGAGAGATTTGGCAATCGCTTACGATGATGTACGAAAAGCGGGAGGGCATAAAGAACTTAATAGCCTTCTTCAAAAGGTCATCCCTGACTTAGAAGTTATCGAGATATTGCTAGGCGGTGCAGAGCAAGCCCCTGTACTCCACACAACCTTTTCCTACAAAAGCGTCCCTGTCGCGCTTGCGGGAGAAGGTATTCTACATCTTGTTCACCTTGCCTTAAAAATGAGAATTCAGCCTAACGGCGTAGTCCTCATCGAAGAGCCGGAAGTCCACCAGCACTACCGCACGATGAGCCTGATAGCCAAAGTTATCTGGGCGGCGATACGGCGCGATATACAGGTTATCCTAACGACGCATAGCCTTGAGTTCATAGACGCAATACTCTCGGAGTGTCCTGACGACGACGCGCTGAAACAGTTGTCCCTTGTTCGTACCACGTTGGTCAACGGTAAACTCATAACAAGTCGTTATCCCGGCGAAGAAGTTGAAGTCCTTCGGAATGAGATTGAGGAGGACTTACGTTGAACCCCGAGCCTACCTCCTACTACATTCTATGCGAAGGCTATTTTGACCGCGCCTTCTGGCTTGGGTGGCTTGAACAGAACGAATGGGAAGAGGATTCAAAAGACCACCCGCTCGCTAAAGACGCTCCAACAGGGTCTTATGTTCAACGGAAAGATAAGCGTATCTGCGTAATTACTCCGTGCAGAGGCAATAAAAAGACGAAAGTGGCTATGAATAGTAGATTGCGCCATGTTCGTGAAATGGTGGAAACGAAACGCGCCAACCCCGATTACTCTCCACCACCTCAACCCCTATTCAAAATAATCTGGAATGTTGATGACGACTCCAAAACTCCAAACACATCGGCAGAATCGCGCACTCAAGACTCGGTAGTTGCAATTTTACGGCAGTTTGAGATAGACAATAAAATTGAACCAACAAGCGTAACGGGGAACTCCCCCTATCTATTTCTGGACAACTGGTGCGAAGTTCAAATTGTAATGTGGCGCGTCGCAGAAGATACTCAGCGCGAAGGCGCTCCGCTCCAACAGACGCTAGAGCGTCTCGTATGTACCGCAATCAGCGCAGTCTATCCTCAACGCGCAAAGAATGTTATAGATTGGCTAGACAGTCGCGACACTCCGCCAGATACCAACCCGAAAGAGTATGCATGGTCGTATATGGCAGGTTGGTACGCGGAGCGTCACTGTGACGCTTTCTACAAAACCATTTGGCAAGACCCGAAAATCAAAGCGGAATTGTGCGGATTACTACAAGCGGGCGGTTCTTGGGGTATCTTTGAAGAACTCGCCGCGATTGAACCATAGTGTATTCAGGTGGTTTGCAGGCTTCACAAGGGAACGATGCAAAAGCAAAATAGATTCCCATGCAAGGAGAGATATTTTTGAATCAAGATACATTCGCGCTACTAAAAAAACTTGTGGACACTCCGGGTCCCTCCGGCTACGAACAGCAGGTGCAGAAGGTCTACCGCGAACTCGTTAGCCCTTACGCCGACACCGTAACCACAGACGTGCTAGGCAACGTCATCGCGGTTAAGAACGCGGCGGGAAGCCCTCACATTATGCTGGCGGGACACGCCGACGAAATCGGCTTTATCATCCGCTACATATCTGACGACGGCTTCCTCTATTTCGGGCAGATAGGCGGTCACGATAGCATCGTCGCCGTAGGTCAGCGGGTCTTCGTTCACACCGAATCGGGTCCCATACTCGGCGTTCTTGGGCGAAAAGCCATCCACCTCTTAGAGACCGACGAGCGGAACAAGGTTCCCAACACCAACGACCTCTGGATAGATATCGGCGTAACAAGCAAGAAAGAGGCGCAGGAACTTGTACAGATTGGCGACTGCGTAACCTACGCGCAAGACCTCCAACGTCTGCAAGGAGACCGCGCCACAGCGCGTAGTTTCGATAACAAGATGGGCTGTTTTGTTGTGGCGGAGGCTCTGCGCCTACTCACAGGCAGGGCGCTACAGTGCGGGGTATATGGCGTTGCGACGGTACAGGAGGAGATAGGCTTGCGGGGAGCGCGAACCGCCTCCTATGGCATAAATCCGCTTGTCGGGCTTGCCGTAGACGTGGGTCATGCGATGGACTTTCCCGGTGCGGACAAGAAAAAAGTCGGCGACCTGAAACTTGGCGCGGGTCCCGTTATCAAACGCGGCGCGAACATCAACCCAAGGGTCTTCTCGCTTCTTGTGCAGACCGTCAAGGAGGAGAGCATACCCTATCAGATAGAGGCGGCGCCCGCCGGAACAGGAACGGACGGCAACGCCATGCAGCTCAACCGCGCGGGCATGGCGACGGGGATTATATCCGTCCCATTACGCTATATGCATACGCCCTGCGAAGTGATGTCGCTAGATGACATTGAGAACGCCGCCAAACTGATGGCGGGATTTTGTGAACGGGTGACTCCCGAAATAGACTTTACGCCGTAGGAGCCGCTCGCCATGTCAGAACGAAACTACACGCTTCCCATACTCGCCGTCCTCGTCCTCTGCATATTTGGACTCAGCGAATACGTAACGCGCCCTGTTACCAATCCGGGACCTGTTGAGGTTGTCTACTGGGAGAAGTGGACGAACTTTGAAGGCGACGCTATCGCCGCCGTCGTGGACGAGTTCAATCGTTCGCAAAACAAAATTCACGTCAAACTGCTCACGGTAAGCGGTATCGAAAACAAGACGCTACTCGCCATCGCAGGGGGCAATCCGCCCGATTTAGCCGGTCTATATGGGCCCAACGTACCGCAGTATGCCGATGCGAAGGCTATCACGCCGCTGGACGACTACTGCGCGGAGGCGGGTATACGCCCAGAGAACTACATTCGCGCCTACTACGATATTGGCGTAATTCATGGTCACGTCTACTCGTTGCCAACCGCGCCCGCCTCCACAGCGCTACACTACAATAGAACGCTACTCGCAAAGGCGGGGATTGACCCCGATAAGCCGCCGCAGACCCTCGAAGAGTTATCGGAGATGTCGGACAAACTGGTCGTGAAAGACCCATCAGGACATATCAATATCGCAGGGTTTCTTCCTGCGGAGCCGGGCTGGTGGAACTGGGTTTGGGGCTATGTGTTCGGCGGTCGCCTATGGGATGGCAAGACCAAAATCACAGCGAACAGCGAGGAGAACGTTCGCGCCTTCGAGTGGGTGCAGAGTTTCTCGAAAAAGTACGGTAATCGAGACGTGCAGACCTTCCGTAGCGGCTTTGGAACGTTCGCTTCGCCCCAAAACGCCTTCCTCTCTGAAAAGGTGGCGATGGAGCTTCAAGGCGTGTGGATGTACAACTTTATTGACCAGTACACACCGAAATTAAAGTGGAGCGCAGTTCCCTTTCCCCACCCCAAAGACCGCCCCGACCTAGCGAACTGGACGATAGTAGATGAAGATGTTATCGTTATACCGCGTGGCGCGAAACACCCCAACGAGGCGTTCGAGTTCATCAAGTTTCTCGAATCGCAAAAGGGCATGGAACTCCTCTGTCTGGGGCAACGCAAACAGTCGCCTCTCGCGAATATGAGCGACGAGTTCGTGAAGAAGCACCCGAACCCCTTCATCAAACTCTTTGCGAACCTGCCGAAAGGCAATAACAACTTCGTCACGCCCGCCATCGGAATCTGGCCCGAATATCTCGCGGAGTTGAATAGCGCGTTTGAAAGCATTATACTGATGAAAGCGACTCCCAGAGAGGCGCTGAATAGAGTGCAGGAGCGCATACAACCGAAACTGGACTCCTATTTGAAAGTGCTGAAACTCCGCAACGAGATAGCGGATACGCCTACCAATTAACTGCAATACTTATGAGGGAACCTGTCTTTGAAGAAGAATAGCAATCAGGAAGCGCGAACCGCAATGCTCTTTGCATCGCCTTGGTTCATAGGGTTTAGCGTGTTTCTGCTCTACCCGCTCCTCGCCTCCATCTACTATAGTTTCTGCGACTACTCTGTTCTGCGCCCTCCGATATTTCTCGGCGCGGACAACTACGTCAACCTTTGGCGCGACGAGGTGTTCTGGATAGCCCTCAAGAACACGCTCGTCTACGCGGTCTTCGCCCTGCCCTTGAGCGCGTTGTGCGCCCTTGTTCTCGCGCTCCTGCTGAACACCAAAGTCAAGGGTATGACCTTCTACCGCACTATCTTCTTTATTCCGTCGCTTGTGCCGATGGTCTCGTTGGCGGTGCTGTGGCTCTGGATATTCAACGGCGAGTACGGAGTCTTGAACGTCTTCCTCAAGGGCATCGGCATAGCGTCCCCGCCGAACTGGTTGAGCGACACCCTTTGGTCGAAGCCCGCGCTTATTCTGATGAGTATGTGGGGCGTAGGCAATGCTATGGTCATCTACCTTGCGGGCTTGCAGGACGTGCCGCAACAGCTCTATGAGGCGGCGGACTTGGACGGCGCGGGCGGCTGGATGAAAATCCGTCACGTCACTCTCCCTATGATTTCGCCCGTCATTCTTTTTAATGTCATCATGGGAATCATAGGAACGCTACAGATTTTCACCGTCCCCTACGTCATGTTTCCGGGAGGAGCGCCGGCGCGTTCGACCTACTTCTACACGATGTACCTGTTCGATAACGCCTTTATCTACCATAAGATGGGCTACGCCTGCGCGATGGGCTGGATAATGTTCTTGATAATTCTGGGGCTAACGCTTATCGCCTTGAAGTTCTCTGAGCGACACGTCCACTATGGCGGCTCTTAGCCCTCACCCTGCCCTTCGGGTATCCCTCTCCCAAGTTTGGGCGAGGGGGGACTAGACTGATAGGTGAATTAGTATGATTACAAGCGTAAAAATCGAACGGCTACGAGGTATTAAGGAGGGGGAGTTGAACAACCTGACTCCCCTGACGGTGCTTGTCGGCGGGAACGGCTCCGGGAAGAGTACGGTGTTGGAGGCGCTATATATTGGTGCGAATGGTAGCCCGTATGACGCGATATGCTACGTACTCAAGAGAAGGATAGGCTTACCGAACGGAATCCCTTGGATGATGTGGAAAAGAGGCACGACAGGGGAAACGGAAATTAGCCTTTGCACTGACCAAGCCTCGGATAATTCGGTGACGACTCTCATCCCAAAGGACGAAGGGTTGCTTTACGCTAAGTCGGAACGTTCTCCTTTTGGAAATCCTGTTGAATTCTCACGCCGGAATTTTGGCGATATACCTGCTTATGGGGCGACGCAATCCTTCTTCAGTCCGTTGGTGGGCGTATCATCAATCACCCTTTTAGAGCCGCAACCTGATTCGTATCAACCGCTCCATCGGCTGTATATGACGGCGCGGAGCTTGGGAGCGCAAAAGTACGCAAATGAGATAGTTGAGCAAGTCATTCCTAATACAGAGTTGATAATGCTTGCCGAAGGCGATAAGCCCCTTCTTCATATCGGGTTTCCTGACAGAAGCGCCCCTCTAGCCGCATCGGGAGATGGCATACACGCATTAGTGCGTTTGACTTTGGAACTCGTCACCTGCGCTGGCGGAACCGTTCTCATAGAAGAACCCGAAGTCCATCAGCACTACCGCACTATGCACCTCACCGCGAAAGTGATATGGGCGGCGATAAAGCGCAATATACAGGTTATCCTGACGACGCACAGCCTTGAGTTCATAGACGCGCTACTAGAGGCGCGTCCCGACGACGCGGACATCAACGCTCTCTCCATTGTACGCACGAACCTTGTGGAAGGCAGTCTGCTCACCCGTCGCTATTCTGGCGAAGAGACGCTACTCGCACGGCGCGAAATACAGGACGACCTCCGATGAATCCTGTGCAACGCGAGTATCACATCTTTTGCGAGGGGTTCCATGACCGCGCTTTCTGGAGCGGTATGCTGGTAACGCGGGAGTGGAAGGAAGCCTACGATAAATCCACGAAGAAGCCAGCTAAAGACCCAAGGGAAGAAGTGGTAAAAGGCGGACGCTATGCGTTTTATCAGGGGAATATCGCTTATGCAGAGGTCACGCCAGTCGATGGAGAGAGCAAAATCCTTCCTATCGCTAAACTGCGTATAGGGGATATTAAGGGTTATGTCGAGGAGAGTCAGAAACAACCAAACTATGTTCCGCCTACAGAACCCAAGTACATAGTCGTTCTGAGCGTAGACGATGATACCCTAGCGACAGAGAACGGGGCGGCTCTCCCGACCTTGAGCGTTCAACACGTCAAGAGCGTTTTGGAGGGTCTCGATTCGCAGTTCGTTGTCGAAAAGGACGTGTTTTATCTCTTTTCGCGGAGTTGCGCGGTGCATATCACACGCTGGAAAGCGGACACTCCCCAAGCGGCGGGAATCCCCGCCAAGCAGACCCTCGAACGCCTAGTCTGCGCCGCTATCTGCGAGGCTTATAATACACGCTCAGAAGACGTGGAGACGTGGCTCCGCGAAAAGTCCCGTTCGCCAAAGGCTTACGCATGGTCGTATATGGCGGGCTGGTACTCGGAACACGGTTGCGACGACTTTTACCGCGAGATATGGCGCGACGAGACCGTGCGCCCGATACTGGAAAAACAACTCAAGGCGATAGGCGCGTGGGCGATTTTCGATACCCTATCGCATCACACAACATAAAGGTTCACGCATAGACTATGGCGACAACGCTCAACAAAAAACGCAAACACGACCTATCGGGTCCCCGCAATCCCTGGCTCATTCACCTCGTGTTGATGATACTCTCAGCGGCGTTTCTCTTTCCGCTACTCTGGATGGTCTCAACAGCGCTCAAGCCCATCGAACAGACCATGAAACAGCCCCCTGTCTGGATTCCTAACCCCGTAGAGTGGCACAACTACAAAGACGCTTTCATGTACGGCGCAGACAAACTCGGCTATATTCCCTTTCTCGTCTATGGGCGTAATACGCTGATTATCTGCACTCTCGCCGTTGCGGGAACGGTCTGCTCGAACTCCATTGTCGCCTACTCGTTCGCCCGTATGCGCTGGAAATACCGCGACCTTGTTTTCGCCCTGACTCTCGCCACGATGATGGTTCCCTTTCCTGTTATCATGGTTCCCATCTACGGACTCTACAAAAATCTAGGCTGGATAGGCACGTTCCGCCCGCTCTGGGTGGCGAGTTGGTTCGGGGGCGCATTCAATATCTTCCTCCTACGACAGTTTTTCCGCACTATCCCCTTTGAACTCTCTGAAGCCGCGAAAATAGACGGCTGTTCTGAGTGGCAGATTTTTCGACAGGTGATACTCCCTCTCGCGAAGCCCGCCCTCTCCGTCGTCGCTCTGTTTACCTTCATGGAGACTTGGAACGACTTTCTGGGGCCCCTCATCTACCTGATGGACCAGAAAACCTTCACCCTCTCGCTCGGCTTGCAGTTCTACCAGAGCCAACACGGAGGAACGCAGTGGCACTTCCTGATGGCGGCTTCCACGATTGTAGTTGCGCCCGTTCTTGTTCTCTTCTTCTTTACGCAAAAAACGTTTATACAGGGTATCGCGGTAACTGGTCTTAAAGGATAAGGCGCTAGTATATCAGCGATTTAGGAGGCATAAAAAGTGCATCTACGAACCCCGCAATCTGAAAACAGGCGCAATCTGGTCTGTGTTTTCGTCCTTTTGCTGTTCACGGCTCTCTTGTTTGTTATGATTGGGTGTCAATCCCCAAAGCCCGTTGCGCCGCCTACGCCGCCCGCGTCTACACCAGTAGCGAACGTTCCCGACGCTCAGTTTGTGGGTAATGAAGCCTGTCGCCCTTGCCACCCCTCTATTGTTCACGACCACGAGAATAGCAACCACGCCAAAACCTTACGAGTTGCGAGTAAGGAGGGGCTAGGTAGTCAGTACCCTAAAGCGGGCGACGCTTCCGGGTTTGAGTATCGCGTAACGGAGGACAACGAGGGTCTCTCTCTTGCGTTGAAAAAAGACAGCACATCCAAGATTCCGCTGGTCTACGCTTTCGGCGCTGGCAAAAACGCGCTTACTTTTGTCTGCCCTTGGCAAGAGTCGAGTATTGTTGAACTCCGCATGAGCTATCATACCAAGTTGAAAGAGTGGTTCATCACTCCCGGACAACTCACGAAAGAGCCGGGGGCGGAGTTGGGCATTGTTTGGAGCGAAAATATCGCGAACCACTGCGTAAGTTGCCATACAACGGTTCACCCTGCAAAAGGGCTGTTTCCTGAAGATAAGTTTTTTGGCGTGGGGTGCGAACGGTGTCATGGCGCGGGGAGCGCTCACGTCGAGGCGATGCGCCATACCAATAAGCCGCCCTACTACATCGATAAGAAGGCGAAAATGGGAGGCGCGGAGATGAACGAGATGTGCGGAGTCTGTCACCGCCGCACAAAGGACATTAAAGAGCCTGAGAAACACCTTACTCAGAGGTTTCAACCGTATGGATTAGCCCTCAGCAAGTGCTTCAAGAACAGCGATAACTACCTCTCCTGCGTCACCTGTCACAACCCCCATCAAGACGCTTCCAAACAGGCGAGCGGGTACAATGCAGTCTGCGCTAAGTGCCACACGGCGGGAGTTACGCCCCCCGCAAAACTTACCCGACTGGCGGTATGTCCGCGTCAACCGCATGGCGACTGCATACAGTGCCATATGCCGCCCTTCTCGGTGCGAAAGAAGCAGGGCAATATCGATATACAGATGGCTGACCACTTTATACGATAAGGCTTGATTGGTAAGAGTCCGCTCTTTTGGGAATTAACCGCGAAATACGCGAAATTAGAGGGTTATGGGGCTAGGCGAGGTTAATGAAAGAGGAGGAGGGTTCGCTATGTTTTCGATACAGAGTAAAAACGTGCGCTGTTGCGATGGGCTATCTCGGCGCGATGTGTTGCGTATCGGAGGGCTGGGAACGATGGGAATGCTACTGCCGCAACTACTGGAGGGGCGAGAGCGTTTCGGCGGTGAAAAGCCCCTCGGCGCAGCGAAGCGGTGCATCCTCCTCTTTATGACGGGAGGTCCTCCGCAAATGGACACCTTCGACCTGAAACCAGAGGCTCCCGTTGAGTTTCGGGGCGAATTCAAGCCGATAAAGACCAATGTGTCGGGTATTGAAATCTCCGAGTATTTTCCGATGTTGGCGCGAATGGCGGATAAGTACGCCATTATCCGTAGCGTAACGCATGACAGCAATATCCATACGGTAGGGGCGCACGCCATGCTGACAGGCAACGCCTACCCAAAAGTGGCGAACGGCGAAATAAACGCCTCCCCCTCCGACTTCCCGCAATATGGGGCGGTCTTCTCAAAGCTACGCCCTGCAAAGGCGAGCGTCCCTACCTTCGTCGCTCTGCCGCAGAAGAACACGAACACCGATGGAACCATCTGGCCCGGACAGGGCGGGGGGTTCTTGGGGGCGCAGTACGACCCGCTCTATGTGACCGCCGACTATCCAAAGTACAAGAGCGACCCCAAAGCCTACGAGAACTGCGCGTTCCATGCGCAGTTCTCCCTTCCTGCCGGAGTGTCGCCGGAGCGCTTGAAGTCGCGCCGCGCCCTTTTGGAGGCGTTTGAGAGGCAGGTTCGGGGCGCGGAGCGGCTGGGAAGCGAGGGGCTGATGGACAGGTATCGCGAGAAGGCGTTCAATCTTCTCAGCTCTTCCGAGACTTTGCAGGCTTTTCAACTCGATTCGGAACCAAATAGCGTAAAAGAGCGTTATGGTAGACATATCTTCGGGCAGTCGTGCCTTTTGGCGCGTCGCCTGATAACTGCGGGGGTTCCGCTCGTCACCGTCTTTTGGCATCCCGACGGAACGACCTCCGCGCCGTCGTGGGACACCCACGACAACCACTACCAACATCTCAAAACGCACCTCATGTCGCCGTGCGACAGAGGGTTCTCCGCGCTACTTGAAGACCTCGAACAGAGGGGAATGCTCAAAGACACCCTGCTAGTCTGGATGGGCGAGTTTGGGCGCACGCCGCAGGTAAACAGGGCGGGCGGACGCGACCATTGGGGGATGTGTCAGTCTATCGTTATGGCTGGCGCAGGAATCAAAGGCGGACAGGTCTACGGCAAGTCTGATAAGATAGGCGCATACCCCGTCGAGAATCCCGTCTCTCCCGGAGATGTGGGTGCAACGATATACTCTTTAATGGGAGTTTCGCCCTTCGCCGAGATTGTAGACCAGACAGGCAGACCGCATCCTTTAGTGCGCGGAGAGGTAATTCGAGGAGTACTATGAAACCACGACTTTCGCTCGTTCTAGCGTTCGCAAGCGCTCTGCTATCGGGGCTTTTCACAGGTTGCGCCACGCCGCCGCAACCTACCTCTTCTAGCCCTACGACGGTAGAATCTGCGCTTGCTTCGTCAGAGGGCGCTACCAACGATAAAGGAAAAAAGACCATGCTTCCCAAAACGCCTCCTGTCTTCACAGTTCCCGCCGGAAAAGAGGTCGCCACCATCGCCGGAGGGTGTTTCTGGTGTACCGAAGCCATCTTCGTCGATTTGCGGGGGGTGGAGAAGGTCGTCTCCGGCTACTCTGGCGGGGCGGTGGAAAGCCCCTCTTATGAGACGGTATGCAACGGAACGACGGAACACGCCGAAGCGATACAGATTCTCTTCGACCCGAAACTTATCTCCTACCGCGACCTGCTTCGCATCTTCCTCACCACCCACGACCCCACGACCTTAAACCAACAGGGCGCGGATACGGGAACGCAGTACCGCTCCGCCATCTTCACGCATAGCGACGAGCAGAAGCATACCGCGAAAGAGGTGATTGAAGAGGTCAACAAAGAGCGCATCTGGCATAACTCTATCGTCACCGAAGTCACTCCCTACGCGAACTTCTATAAGGCGGAGGAGTATCACCAAGACTACTTCGCGCAGAACCCGACGCGGGGCTACTGCCAAGCCGTTATCGCGCCCAAAGTGCTAAAGTTTCGCGCCAAGTACCGCGACAAGCTGAAGCGTTAGTTTCCGTTAATCCGTAGAAAGAAACATATACGCATGAAGTCAATACGAACAACTCTACTCTCTGTCGCCCTGCTCTTGTGTATGGCGTTAGTCGGGCAGGCGCAACGAAGCGCCGCGCCCTCATGGGTGTTAGGTCCCGCCGTGCGTTCGCCCGAAGTTCACCCCGATAAGCGCGTCACGTTCCGCATCACTGCCCCCAACGCGAAAGAGGTCGGAGTCAACTGCTCTGCGTTTGGCGGTAAGGCGATGGTAAAAGGCGAAAAGGGAGTCTGGGAGTATACCAGCGCTCCTCTCGAACCGGACTACTACACCTATAACCTCGTGGTGGATGGAGCCATTCTCATAGACCCCGCCAATACAGATATGAAGTCAAGCCTGCTAGGAAGCGGGGAGAGCGTCGTCCACGTACCGGGTTCGTCTTCGTTGAGTTGGGAACTGAACGCAACGCCGCACGGAGCCATCCACCACCACCTCTACAAGTCCGAGATTATCGGCGATGAGCGCGACTTCTACGTATACACGCCGCCGGGCTACGAGGCGAATCGGAGCGAAAAGTACCCCGTTCTCTACCTCATGCACGGGCTAACCGACGATGCAAGCGCGTGGGCGACGCACGGGCGCGAAGGCGTGATACTCGATAACCTCATCGCGCAGGGCAAGGCGAAGCCGATGATTATCGTCAACACGCTCGGCTACGGTATGCCCGACCCCGGACGCAATCTCGCCATGCTCTTCGATGCGCCCGTGCGTGATAAGACCCTCGAAAAGTTTACGAGTTCCGTATTGGACGAGGTTATCCCGTTCGTTGAAAAAGGCTATCGCGCCCGAAAAGACCGCAACTCTCGCGCCATAGCGGGGCTTTCGATGGGCGGGGCGCAGTCGTTGATGATTGGGCTGAATCATCTGGACAAGTTCGCCTATATCGGTTCGTTTAGCGGCGCTTTTATCATGCTTAATTCGCATGAAAAGGTGTTCCCAAACCTCTCTGAGAAGTCGAATGAGAAAATCAAAGCGCTGTGGATTGCCTGCGGTAAGGAGGATTTTCTCATTGGCTCGAACCGCGCCACCGAAAAGTGGCTCAAGTCGAAAGGGGTCAACGCCACCACCATAGAGACTCCCGGAGCGCATACATGGATGGTGTGGCGGCGAAACCTGACGGAGTTCGCCCCGCTGTTGTTTCGGTAGATAACCGACAACTCTAGAAGCGCTCTTTACTCCTAAATCCCTGTATACACCGAGGGTGTGGATTATTTTTAAGCAAACGTGAGTTTGGGATAAGCGCATCTCAAAAGCGCCAGTAAAACGGGTCTCTTTTATGCCTTCACGCTAGGAAGGCTCCTCTCCTTTGCGAAGGAGAGGTTGGGTGAGGTTATGTGGAAGCCCGAATTCAGGTTAAGGCAAACTAAATGGGCAGACAACCTGCTTAACTCTGTTCCACACCCATACATCGAAGTGAAAGAGGAGAAAGCAGAGAGAGAAGCGAACTACTCCACCTATAGAGACAAGGATAAGTAAGCGCCATGAAAAATGAAAAACCGCCCAAAAGCGCGTCCGCAGAGAAGCAAGAGACCAAGCGGCAGGTCGCCTACAACCGTCGCGCCCGCTTCGAGTATGAGATAATGGAGACGTATGAGGCGGGGCTAGAGCTGGCTGGCACGGAGGTCAAGTCCATTCGCGAGGGGCGTTTGAACCTTCAAGACGCTTTCTGCCGTATAGAGCATAACGAAGCGTTTGTTCACAATATGCACATCAACCCCTACGAGCAGGGAAACATCTTCAACGTGGAGCCGCGCCGCAAGCGCAGGCTTCTGCTACACCGCTGGCAGATACTCGAACTCCAGGCGAAATCCGAGCAGAAGGGGCTTACCATAGTGCCGCTCTCCATCTACTTTCTACGGGGCTTCGCCAAGATGGAGATAGCCCTCGCGAAAGGCAAGAAACTCTACGATAAGCGCGATTCCATTGCGGAACGCGACCAACAGCGAGAACAACAACGCCAATTTGTACGGGGCGGCGAGCGCTAACGAATATGAACACCGTCGCTTTTCTCTCTATGGACGACCTAGCGGGGTACGTAAGCGATGATGAGTTGGCTTACGCCCCGCTACGGGAACTGGGCTGGAGTGTGGAAGCCATCTCATGGCGCGACACAACGGCGCAGTGGGAGCGGTACGCCGCCGTCATTGTTCGCACCACTTGGGACTATCAGAAAAACCTACCCGCCTTTCTTGAGGTTCTGGAAGCGATAGGGCGCAAAACCCGACTCGCGAACTCTCTTGAGATTATGCGCTGGAACGCGGACAAGGTATATCTGCGCGAAATGGAGGGGCGCGGCGCGAAAATCGTTCCGACCCTCTGGGGCGAAAATATCACAAGCGAACAGCAGATAGCGGAGTGGTTTGACGCGCTGAATACGAGTGAAATCGTCCTCAAGCCTACCGTCAGCGCGGGGGCGGAGGACACTTTCTGGCTCTCTCGCAGTAGTCCGCAACTCTCCGAAATGCCTGATGTCTTCGCGAACCGCTCTTTTATGGTTCAGCCGTTTATGCGTAGCGTTATTGAAGAGGGCGAATACTCGCTCTTCTACTTTCACGGCGCATATAGTCACGCTATCCTGAAAATGCCGAAGCCAGACGACTTTCGCGTACAGGAGGAGCATGGGGGCGACATCCAACCCTTCGAGGCGACGGCGGAACTACTCCGCGCGGGTGAAACCATTTTGCGCTTTCTGAACGAGGTTCCGCTCTTTGCGCGGGTAGATTTTGTGCGAGATGAGTGCAGCCAGTTCTGTTTGATGGAGTTGGAGTTGATAGAGCCATCGCTCTACCTTCGTATGGATGCAGACGCGCCGCGCCGATTTGCAGAGGCGATAGACGCTTTTCTGTTGTAACTTACCGCTAGGCAGGAGAATTATGACCCCTTCAGAACCAAACCTCATCGGCGCGTATGGCGCATGGGCTTCAGAGATTGTCGGGCGCAAAGCGGGCGCGTTCTCGTTGCGCTCTGGACGCTTTACAGATACCGATACGTGGCGAGCGCAGGCAAGGGCGCGGGTT
Organism: uncultured Chthonomonas sp.; assembly: GCA_903821495.1. GTDB lineage: Bacteria > Armatimonadota > Chthonomonadetes > Chthonomonadales > Chthonomonadaceae > CAIJLM01. The sequence continues at coordinate 27,368 of CAIJLM010000484.1, forward strand.
TGGGAGCGCCTCGCAGCGCCTGAACTCCCTACAACCCCTGAAGTCTCGGTAGACTGGACAGGAGCCTACGACGGGTTAACCGTAGAGCGGCTTTCGTGGCAATCGCCTTACGGTCCCCGCACTGAGGCGGTCTTTTTGAAACCAGAGGGCGTTATGGAACCCCTCCCTGCGATTCTCGCGCTACACGACCATGGGGGACTGAAATACTTTGGCTGGCGCAAAATAGCGCGTATCGAGTCCGACCTCCACCCCATTTTACAAGAACACCAAGAGAGCGGATATGGGGGCTTTGCCTGGGCGAATGAGATTGCCAAGCGAGGATACGCCGTACTGGTTCCCGATACTTTCACCTTCGGGAGTCGGCGCGTGAAAGTGTCTGATGTTCCGTCCAGGATTGTCGGGCGCGGAGTAGACCCTAGCCCCGAAGAGCCTTCGGAAGAGATTGTCGCGTACAACAGATGGGCGGGCGAACACGAGCATATTATGGCAAAGTCGCTCTTCTCCGCAGGAACTACCTGGCCCAGCCTCTTTCTGCGTGACGACCAGATAGCGCTGAGTATCCTGAGCGAGCGCCCCGATGTCATTTCCGAGCGTATCGGGTGCGGAGGGCTTTCGGGAGGAGGACTGCGGACGGTCTTTCTGGCAGGAATGGACGATAGGATTCAATGCTGTTTTTGCGCGGGCTTTATGACGACGTGGCGCGACTTCGCGCTCTATAAGAACTTCACGCATACGTGGATGACCTACGTTCCCCTTCTACCCCACGACCTCGATTTTCCCGAAATACTTGGGCTTCGCGCTCCAAAACCGACTCTCGTTCTACACTGTACTTCCGACCCGCTCTTCACCAACTCGGAGGTAGAGGTCAGTCGGCAGATTCTCGCAGAGGTCTACGAACGCGCAGGCGCGCCAGAGGCGTTTCGCCTGACCTATTATGAGGGCGGTCATAAACTAGACGCTCCCATGCAAGCGGAGGCGTTTGATTGGTTAGATGCGGGGCTGAAATAGCGATTCCCCTAAAGAGTGAGGGGTTGCAGAAATTACTGAAAGGAGGGCTGAATGAAGAGAATAGACGCGCACCTGCACGTAGCGGCGGACACTCCCGAATCGCTGGCGCTTATGGAGCGATACGACCTCAAATATATGAATATCTGCGTGGCGCAAGACGCGCACGGGGCATGGAGAGAGCAGGCGGATACCTACGCGCCTATCTCAAAATCCCAGCCCAATCGTTTTGCTTGGTGTACGACCTTTGATTTGCCCCGCTTCGACGACCCGAAATATGTCGAGAAAGCCATTCAAGGTTTGGAGCGAGACTTTGCCGATGGCGCGGTGGCTTGCAAAATTTGGAAAAACTTAGGGATGGAGGTTCGCCATCCAAACGGCGACCATGTTCTCCCGAACGACCCGCTCATCCAGCCGATTATCGAATACGTCGCCTCCCAAAACAAGACCCTCCTTATGCACATTGCGGAGCCGTTGGAGTGCTGGCTTCCTCTTAAAGAGGGTAGCCCCCACTCTGGGTACTATAGTCAGTACCCAGAGTGGCATATGTACGGGCGAACGGATATGCCCTCCCATCACGATTTGATGGCGGCGCGTGATGCAGTCGTGGCGCAACACCCCGCTCTGCGTGTGATTGGGGCGCACTTGGGTAGTCTGGAGTACGACGTAGACGAGGTAGCGAAACGCCTAGACCAGTACCCGAACTTCGCGGTAGACACCTCGGCGCGGCTCACCGACTTAGCTCTGCAAGACACTGAAAAGGCGCGTCGCTTCTGCATCAAATATCAGGAGCGCATCTTGTGGGGAACCGACCTTGTGGCGGGCGCAGTCTCCAAAATGACTTTTGAAAGGCAGACTCGTTACCTAAACTACGCGGAAGAGACCTATCGAGAGTATACCGAGTTTTTCGAGAGCGATGGCGACGTAAAAGTAGGGCGACATACTGTGAGAGGCTTGGGGTTGCCAGACTCCGTTTTAGAAAAAATCTACCGAACCAACGCCGAACGCTGGTATCCGGGACTGTAGAGGGAGAGATATGGAAACAATAACTCCGCGCTTGATGGCGGAAGGGCTACGCTTCCCAGAGGCTCCTGTAGCGCTGTCGGATGGTAGCGTTCTACTGGTGGAGATAGCCGCAGGGCGAATCACTCGTGTCTCCCCAGAGGGTGAGAGGTCGGTAGTGGGTACGCCGGGCGGAGGTCCAAACGGGCTTGCCTTCGGTCCGGATGGGGCTTTATACTGTTGCAATAACGGCGGCTTCCACTGGATTGAAGAGGAGGGTCGCCTCCGAACTGCGGGAACCGCCCCCGATTACGAGACAGGGCGGATTGAGCGGGTTGACCTCGCTACCGGGGAGACGACACGCCTGTATGACCGTTGCGGTCATCACGCGCTTCGCGGGCCCAACGACCTGGTATTCGACCAGCATGGCGGCTTCTGGTTTACCGATTTAGGCAAGGTCAGACCTCGTGAACGTGACCACGGCGGCGTATACTATGCGAAAAGCGACGGCAGTTACATCGTTGAGGCGGCTTTTCCTGTGGTAGGGGGCGCAAACGGCATCGGCTTGTCGCCAGATGAAAAAACTCTCTATGTGGCGGAAACGGAGACTGGGCGGCTCTGGGCGTTTGCGGTGTTGGAACCCGGCATACTGGGCAAAGAGCCTTGGCCTAGCCCGCACGGCGGCAAACTGCTCTGCCAATTTCCCGGTTATCGCCGCTTGGATAGCCTTGCCGTCACAGCGGCGGGTAATATATGCGTCGCCACTCTGGTATCGGGCGAGGTGACCACAATCTCTCCTTCAGGACAGATAGCGGGCGTGACGCTGTTTGATGACAAACTACCCACCAACATCTGCTTCGGCGGGGCGGATTTACGCACTGCATACATCACGCTGTCTCATACGGGGCGGCTTGTGTCTATGCCTTGGGATGAGCCAGGGCTGGCGCTCAACTACTCATCCGCCCAATGACAAGGCAGAAGCGAGCGCGGCGACGGTATACTCAAATCACATCGTCTATAAGCTGGGGGCTTGTGCAAGGTAAGGAAAGCGCATTTTGATTGTAGAGCCTAATTCGAGTTTTCAGCGAGCAAATTCAGGAGAACATCCGCCACAGAGTAGGCGGAATAGGGAGACCAGACAGAGTGAGGAGTAGGTTCAAGCGGCGAGGCTATCGCACTTGCCTCGCTCCTGATGTCGGCGGTCAGTAGTTCCAGCAGGCGAAGCTTCTCCTCATAAGGCAGAGCCTGAACAGAGGGAAGAAGGTTAGTAAGAGACATAAGCGCAGAACCTCCGCGTAGAGAGTCGCAAGCGGGTAAACTACCTCTATTATACGCCTAATTGTACGAATTGGTCAACGAAACGATGTACGCGGAATTGAGGGCAACGGATTTTGACTACTGGATATCGAGACGAAGATTTAGAGATATTACGGCAACGCCTAGAGATGCGCGAACGTCAAATTGACGCGGTGCATCGTGTGAGCGCGGCGTTGTTCTCGAAAGGCGACCTCGATTCTATACTCCGCGAAACGTTGCACGTCGGCTTGGAGGTGATGGGCGCGCCTGTCGGCTCTATTCTGCTCTACGATAAAGACCGAAGGCGGCTCATTTTTCGCTATGTGGTGGGGAAATCTGCGCTGATAGGCTTGGAGATTGACCCGGAAGAGGACATCAATGGCAAGGCGGCGACTGCGTTTCGCACTGGTAAGTCCTTACTAACTATCAATACGCGCACAGAGAGTTATAACGCCCGATTCGATAGAGCGATGGGGTTTCATACCGAGAGCATTATGACGATTCCGCTCAAGATTATGGGGGGCGAAACGATTGGCGTGATGCAGGCGCTAAACAAGGCGGGGAGCGAGTTCAGCGAAGATGACCAGGAGTTGATGGAGATTGTCGGAAGCCTAGCCGCCACCTCTATTATGAATTTCCGACTGGCGGAGGAGGCGAAGCTGGCGGCGGTGGCGCGAGCGATGGGCGATTTAGGACACGATATTAAGAACTCGCTGACTCCCGTTGAAACCACTGTCTCTACAACCCTAGACGCTTTTGTTTTTCCTCTCTTCGAGGATATTGAGAACATAGACCTCAACGAAAGTGCGAGTGTTGAGGAGTGTCATGAGCGTGTTTTAAGTCTGATGGAGCCTCTGCGGGAGTGGATTCCTGAGATGCAACAGGCGATGGCGGACGGGTGCGGCGACATTCGGGAGATGGTTAGCGAAATCGCCGACTACATTAAAGGGGCGCAAGCCACTAATATGCAGAGGCGCGACATCGGGCTGGTGATACAGGAGAAACTGCGCCGCCTCCGAGTGGTCGCTCAGAACCGCCGCGTAACGCTTCATATAGAGGGGCTGACAGAGGCTCCCTGCTTCCCCTTCGATTCGCGGCTTGTGGGGCGGGCTATCTCCAACCTTATTCACAACGCGCTCAACGCGATAAAAGACGCGGTGATGAAAGGCGAGTTGGATTTTCGTAGAGAGGGCTACAATATCTGGCTCAAACTCTCCACCAATCAGGAGGGCGAGTTTCCGGTAGGAAACTACTGCCTGTTAGAGGTGCAGGACGACGGGCCTGGAATACCCGATGTCGTGCTAGAATCGCTCTTTACGCCGCATACTATTAGCACAACCATCGGCGGAACGGGGATAGGCACGCGCTTCATTAAGAGCGTTGCGGATTCGCATGGCGGCGAGGTCGGCGTGGTGAGCGAACGGGGCAAGGGGGCGCGTTTCTGGCTCAAACTCCCCCTCGAACAGGAGATTACGATACGATAGGAGC
>CAIJLM010000485.1 GCA_903821495.1 uncultured Chthonomonas sp.
CTCCCGTGTCGAACGGGGGAAAGGGTTGGGGTTAGGGGGCGGTAGCGGTACAGAGGGCGAATCGCTATGCCGCATCGCCTATCAGACAGACCCTCCCAACTCAAATGAAACACACCCAAATCATTAAAAATATCTTGAGCGAGCATCCGCTCTTCGTGCATCAACCGCTTGCGCCCTCCAGAGAGACTGTTCGCGTTTTCGATGACGTAAACGGTCACTATCTACTCGTCGCACTCGGTTGGGAAGGGCAGAGCCGTATTTACAACACGCTCGTTCATATCCGACTTGTAGAGGGCAAAATCTGGATTGAAGAGGACTGGACAGAGGAAGGGATTGCGGACGACCTTCTGAAATCGGGCATTCCGAAAGAGGATGTCGCGCTTGCTTTGCAACATCCCGGTATGCGCCCTTACACCGATTTCGCTGTCGCGTGACTCTGAAGCCAGAGGAAGCGGAGTTCCAGCGCAATATGAACGCCAACCGAGCGGCGGCGGGAGAGAGGTTGGTCTTTCCTGAATGGTAACTAATCAGCCTCCCCTACCCCATTTCAGGGTAGGGGAGGCTGGGTCAGGGCGAATGCGCGAAAATCAGAAGGTTTTCGCGCTCCTCTTAGACTTATGTTAGGCGTGTATGCCTATTAGCGTCGCGGGTTCAGCAACTGGTCAATCGCCAATCGGCTATCGCGCAGATGCAGAAGGGTCTCTTTGTCCTGTACGCTCGGTAGCGTATGGTCAATAGATTTCAGTAGCCCCTGTAGCATAAAGAGAAGCGCGGCGCGGAGTTCGCTGGCGTTGGTGGTGTCGGGTTGGAAGTAGAACTTCGCCCGTTGCAGATAGCTACGTTGCAGGTTGCGCTTGAACAGGTCAATCACGGGATGCGCCTGCCTGAGTTCGCTCCAGATACCCGACTGTAGGTCGGCTACCATATCGCTCACGCTATAGGCGTTCGCCCCTAGAATGGCTTGCGCGTCCATCAATCGCTGAACACGCGCCGGAGAGAGCAGGATATTCAAGACCATGCCCTGATGACGTGAAAGGATACCCGCCGCGCCTGTGGGTGTAATCCGCTTTAGCACGGGGAGCGGTATCAGCTCTTTCGGGCGCTCGAAGCCGTACTCAATGAGGTGGCGCATCGCCGCCTGTTGACGGGCTTTCGGCACGGTTTGATAGACATCGCCACCCTGACCTACGTGATAGTCGGTCTCTACAACGCCCCCGATAATAGCGATAACGTGTATCAGCTCCATCTGAAACTGCCCCATCAAGCCGTCGAACATCTCGGAGAGGCGCGAATAGTCTTCGCCGTACTTTGTGCTGGCGGGAATGAGCAGGTTCGCCACGCGCTTCAAGTTTTTGAAACCGAGTCGCCCCGCTTCGAGACCGTCATCGCTAAGGTCTTCAATCTGAATAGTGGGGTCGTCGGAGAGAAATACGTTGCTGTTCTCCCTACTACCAAAGCGCACCGTCGGGGTCGTCACCTGTCGAATGGCGATACTGTTGAGGGCGGGCTTCTCGTCGTCCGGCGTTTTCGCGCCGTCAATGGGCTTGTACCCCCACTCAATCGCGAAGAGGTCGTAGGGTCCCAACTTAGGAATCAGGCGAGAGTTATCGCCGGGTTGCGCCACGTAGTTGAAGCGCCCGTAGTCCATAATAGAGGCTTCGTCTCCCCACTTTTCGGTAAACTCTTTGTTGCGAAGTTGAGCGACAGTGAAGGTGGAACTCGCTTTGTGGTTGTGGCGCAGTCCAAGCGTATGCCCTACTTCATGGCACACCACATACCGTAGGAGCGCCCCCGTCAACTCAATCGGGAAAGGGAACTTCTGAGCGCGAAGGTCGAGGGGACCTACCTGCGAGAAGTACCACTGCTCGTTAAGTTTCAGAATGTCGTGCCATACGATGATGTGCGCGGAGATGATTTCGCCGCTACGCGGGTCGTGAACGTGGGGACCCATCGCATTTGAAATAGGATTGGGAGCCCAGCGTATGACGGAGTAGCGGGAATCTTCCGGGTCCCAGCTAGGGTCTTCCTTCTCGGTGGGCGCAAGCTTGCAGATTATCGCGTTCTTAAAGCCCGCCGCCTCGAAAGCGGGTTGCCAGTCCTCTACGGCTTTGCGAACATACTCCTTGAGTTCATCCGGAACCTCTCGGCTGACGTAGTAGACAATCGGCTTGACGGGTTCAGAGAGCGCGGCGGAGGGGTCTTTCTTCTCTAGGCGGTAGCGAGCGATGTAGGCGAGGTCGGCGACACGGTTGTCGGGGCGACCTACATCCTGAAACTCCTCGGTGAAGTAGCCTACGCGAGAATCAGCCAAGCGCCCTGCCATCGGCTTTTCAGGAAGCAGGTTCAGGCTATAGTGTATGGTATAGGTTCCCGTGCCGCGAGCGCCGCCGGAGGTCGCCACGATACGCGCTTCGATGTTGTTTGGAAACGACTTTATGCGCTCAATGTAGGAGCGAGAAGGGTCAGCCCCCGCCCCGATAGAGCCAGCCAGCTCGATGGGTGGCGAGAAGTAGAGACGAGTAGCGTCAATGACGGGGTTTTTGTCTTTGCTCTCGGTCTGCACATCGAACGCCGCGATAATCGGCGCAACGGTAGCGTCTTTCACAGCGCGTTGGATAGCCTCGCCCTTCTCGGCGCGTAAATCGAAGTTCATCAGGCGAAGGTAGATTTTGTTTTCTCGGCGCGTAAATCGGACGACTTCATGACGAAGGTGCGAGCCGCCGAACCCAGAGCCTCCCGTCGAAACCTGCGCCGCCTCTACTTGCCAGAGAATGTCTCTACCAAGCAGATTCGCGGGTATCTCAAATAAAATGCGCTCATCTATGCGATGGATGGTGAAAACGCCTCTATCCGTTTTCGCCTCTTTCGTCACCACGTCCTCATAGTTCTTCAACTTCTTGGGGTCGGGCGGCGTAGGCGGTTTTACAACCGTGGCGGGTGGCTGACCAGTAGCGGGCGTGGTCGGTTTTGGCGGGTCGGTTGGGCGCGGAGCCTGCCCCATCGCTTGAGGGGCGGCGTATCCGAGCGCAAGCGAGAGTCCTATACCGACGATAAGTTTGCGGCGGAACAACATTCTATGGTTTCTCCTCTTTCAAAATGAGACGAGCCTTGTTCTGTTTGCTCAGAGTAGTAAAGAAAGATTGCACTTGCTTGTAGTCGGAGGCGGGAATCCTACCAGATTTCTCCTCCTCCAACTCGGTGAAAAGAACGGTCTTACCGTCGTCTGATTTGCGCGTTGTGCGCTGATACGACTGAATGGGGGAGTTCAAATTCATGTCGTTGGGCAAATCTACCACGCTGAACCCCTTTGGAAGAGATACGCTTATCTCTACGCTATGCCGGGCGATGTAGGTCTGCACAATAGGGTAGAGGCGCGACTCTTTCGTAAAGGGCTGTTGTTGCGCCCCTTGACTACTGCCTAGAGTGAGGGGAATCAGCATCAGGCTTCCCGTCTTCTCGGCGAAATCGCTGATACTGGCTCTGATATGCAGTTTGAACACGCCCTCTTTGTTCAGCCCATCCGGTAGCGAGTAGTCCTCTAGTTTACCCCCTGCGAGAAACTTTTGCGAAAGCGCTGTTACTAAGTCTCTATATTTTATAGGCGGTACAGAGCGGAGAGTCGCCCGAATCTGCTGGGCTATCCCGCCAAGCATCTCGCAATCAATCTCAGCGGTGGCGCTTCCGTCGGCGTTTAGCGTGATAGCGGACTTGAGGCGCATCCCGTTTTCGTCGGGGCGATAGGGCGGAATCACCTTGAACTCGCCCTTGCCTTCGCGCACAATGAACCCCTCGCAACCCCTATCGCCATCGGGAATATCGCCAAACGCGCAGGTCTCCGCTGTCGCATCAAGCCAGTACTCCTTGCCGCCTATCTCCGACCACGCAATGCAGTGGTTGAAGGCATTGAGGGTGGGAAGCCCTTTCGATACCGTGCGCTGGTCTCCCGCTTTCAGGAGAACGGGGTGCGCCTTGATACCCGCTTTGCCTAACATACAGATAAGCAGTATCGCCTTGTCCTTGCAGTCGCCGTAGAGGTTCTTATGCACGTCGCTAGCGAGGTGGGGCTTGAAGGCGGACAGCCCGAACTCAAGCCCCACATAGCGCGTTTTGTTCGCCACCCAGTCGTAGATAGCGCGGGCTTTCGCTTCAGGCGTGGTCCGGTTCGCGGTCAACTGCTTTACTGTGCTATCTATTTCGCGGTTCGAGTTGACTTGCGACTCCGCCAGCCGCCAGAACCAGCCTGAAACATCCTGCCATGAGGTTAGCGAGGAGCCTTCCATCCAGATACGCACTTCGTCCATGCCGGGCATAGCGGGTTCGCGCTGAATAGGCGAAATAGTCTTGCGCTCCCACGTATAGGTTTTTTTGCCGCCCTGTTGAGTAAGTTGCGCTTGAAGCGAGCCGTCGTTATACACCTTAAACTGCATCGCTTTGTTTGCGGGTAGGGTCAGGGTGTACTTGCTTATAACGACGGGCGACGTATCGGAGAAGCCCCAGTACGTCCAAAACTGTCCCGGCATCAGCACGGGAAGCGTGGTCATCTGAAAGGTGTAGTCTATCACGCAGTCGTCCTCAATACCGGGCATCGAGAACCCGACTGCGACAGCGTCATCGTACATAAGGTAGTCGTTGAAGGGCGAAGAGACGCGGAAATCGGAGGGCTTCACCTCTAAAACGTCGCCATTTTTCTTGATAGTTCGCGCCTTCAACACCTTCACGCTCTGATACGAGGAGTTGTAGGGTAGCGAGACCTCGGCAAGGCGACGCGCCCGCTCGTTGAACAGTTTATACGTCTCTCGAAACTCGCCCACTACCGTGCCGTCCGGCTGAACCGTGACCTTGCCTAAATCGAGCAAGCGCACGTAGTCGCTATCGGGATGTTGGTCGGCTTTCGGGGCGTTACGAATCGCGCCTTTCAGCTCATCGTCCAACGCCCCCGCCTTCGTGGTAGTGGCGGTTTGCCGAAGGGGAGTCGCGCGGCTTGAGGGTAGGCTGAGGGTACATAACAGAATAGACACAAGGATACGTTGGAACGATACTACCATTGATTGACTCCGTTGGGGATTGCTGTATGCACTATTGGCTATCTGCCTCTCGGTTTCCTGCCCATGCACATCCGTTAGGTTTAGGACGACAGAATCTCTGAAAGGTATCGGCGACTTTTCTTCCGAACCTTATACTGCGCCTACACGAAGCGTGAGTTTTCGATATTTCGGGAACCTTTTTCGTGCATAAAGCCTTTTAGAGTCGAGAACAGGCGTAGCCATTCTGAAAGGAAGAGACGAATGAAACGACGACAAGCGCTAGGACTATTGAACCTAGCCGTATTGGGAGTGCTGACGCTCTCCTGTGCAACAACCAGAGCGCAACAACCGGAAGATAACTCGGCTTTAGAGCCTTACGCGCTAAATATGCCCTGCCCGAAACTCACAGGCGAACAGAGCGATTGGATAAATACCGACAACAAGCCTATCGTGTTTGAGCGCGGCAAGGTCTACGTGGTGGAGTTCTGGACTTTTGGCTGTATCAACTGCCAACGCAACCTGCCCGCCTACGCAAAGTGGCATAAGCAGTTCGCCAAGCAGGGCGTTACTATTATCGGCGTTCACACTCCCGAAACCGAAGAAGAGAAAAAGACGGCGAACGTGCGAAAACAGGTGAAGGCGCTCAAGATAGCCTATCCCGTTCTACTAGATATGAAAGGCGAGAACTGGAAGCGCTACGACCAGCAGGTGTGGCCCTCCGTCTATCTTGTGGATAAGCGCGGGCGGGCGCGTTGGGGTTGGATTGGCGAACTGGGCTACAATGGCGCTCTCGGAGTCGAGAAGATGACCGCGAAAATCAAGGAGCTTATCGCTGAAAAGCCGCCCAAAGAGGACGAAAACGGGGAAGCAAAACAGTAGCGAAAAAAATTCGCCGTAGGAGTAACCCTTTTACACTCCCTATCGTCTTAATAGTAGATAACGCATTTAGAGTGAGGAGAAACGACCATGAAGAGACAATTTAACCAATATAGTTTAGGATTAGCGACCCTGTTTATAGCTGGTATGCTTGCCGCCCCTCTGCCCTCTTTGGCGCAAGACGCGCCGGGCGGAGCCGACCAGACCACCCTGAACGAGGGCAAAATCGTCACCCTTGATTTGGAGGGCGTAGACCTCTATCAAGCCCTGACTCTACTCTTCAAACAGGCGAAAGTGCAGTACTCGCTGGACAACAGTCTACGCGGAACTCTGGTGACAATGCACGTCAAACAGCCCTTCAAACGGGCTTTGGAGGCGACGCTAAAAGCGTCGAGCCTGCCCATTACCTACCAGTTTCGGGACGACGTGTATAGCGTGATTCCGATAGTGGAGCGCCTAGAGACTCCTGTGCCAGACGAGCCGACCGCCTATGCCAAAAAAAGCGTTCGATTTACGCGAATCTACGTAAACAACCTAAACGGCATCGACATAGTGTCGTTTCTCGGCGGACGCGTGCTGAACTTTACCAGCGGCTTCGAGAGACAGTTCATCGGCTTCAACCCCTTCTCAGGGGGCGCTAGCGGCGGAGGCGGCGGGCAAGGCGGCGGAGCCGGAGCGGCGGGAGGCTTTGGCGGAGGAGGCGGCGCGGGCGGTCTGGGTAGCTTTGGCGGCGGACAGGGCGGCGGCGCCTTCACTACGGGCAATACTGGGACGATTGGCGGCGGACGCGGTTTTTAAGCCCTTAAAATCCGAGATACCCCAAAACATGAGAGCGGGAGGCGCAACTGATTACGTTGCGCCTCCCGCTTTTTTGTGGCTTGTAGAGCGCCAAAAACCTGATGCTTGCAAAAGAAACTCTGGAAGGAAAATAGATAACATAGGGCGAATTGACATATCAGGCGTGTCCTTAACTATAAGCGCCTATCTCTACCCTCTTTTATAATGCGATAGTAGCCTTACCTTCCCGAAGGAGTTCATTATGAATCCTACTCTCCGAAACTCGCGCGCCACGCCTATTTTGCAAGGCGCAATCGCGATGTTCCTCCTGCTTACCTCGCTTCCCGCCTCCGCCCAAACCTTTTTTGGTTCGGGCGGCGCTACCAACACCGCCACAGACATCAGCAATGTCGGGTTGGGGTATAGCGTACTCTCATCGGGTTCTACGGGTATCAACAACACAGCGATTGGTTACAAATCCCTTGTATCCAATACATCGGGCGCTTGGAATACGGCGCTTGGCGCGGTGGCGCTCAACTACAACACTATTGGAAACTACAACACCGCCATTGGCGCGTACAGCCTTACTTTGAACACATCGGGTAGCCAGAACACAGCGGTTGGCAAAGAAGCGCTCCTCTACAACACCACAGGCGAAAGTAACAGTGCGTTGGGCTTCAAATCCCTCTACAATAATATCAAGGGCTACGCCAACACCGCAAACGGAGTCTTCACCCTCTATGGCAACACGAAGGGTAACGGTAATACTGCGAACGGGTATGGCGCTCTCTTCTACAATACCACAGGCAGTTATAATGTATCGACCGGGTATCAAGCGCTCTATAAAAATAGTTTGGGTAGCTATAATGTAGCGAACGGCTATAACGCCCTCTTTTATGCAAATAAAGGCAAGTTCAACATTGGCATAGGCTATGCGGCGGGCTACAATATCACCGAAGGTAGCTACAACATAGATATTGGCAACCTTGGCGTTACAGGCGACAGCGGGGCGATTCGCATAGGAATACCCAATACGCACACCGCCGCCTACATCGCCGGAATCAACGGCGCGACCATCAGTTCCGGCGTAGCGGTCTATATTGACGCAAACGGTCAGCTCGGAACAGTCACCTCCTCGCGCCGCTTCAAGAGCGACATCAAGAGTATGGGAACCATCAGCGACAGACTGCTTCAACTCCGCCCCGTGACTTTCCGCTACAAGACCGCCGATAGCAAGGGCGGTCATCCTCTACAGTATGGGCTTATCGCGGAAGAGGTGGCGAAGGTCTTTCCCAACCTTGTTCAGTACGACAAGCAGGGCAAGGCGTTCACCGTCTACTACCATCTTTTGACGCCTATGCTCTTGAACCAACTACAGAAAGAGCATAGCCGCGTGGAGGCTCTCAATACCACTCATAAGGCGGAAATCACCGCGCTTAAAGCGGAGTTGGCTTCGATGAAACAGGCGCAAGCGGCGCAACAGAGACTGCTAACCCAACTGGCGGCTTATGTGCAGAGCGGCAAGCCTAGCGCTCCCTCGCAAAAAGCGAACTTCGTGCAACACTAGACTTAGGTTATAATAGACCACTAGCGCCTATCGCGCCGTGCCGGAAACGCGCTTTGCGGCGGAGTGAGTATCTTAACCCTTCTCTCTCAGAGTAGGTAAATGAGGAGGTTTCTACCATGCGAAAAGAGTTTATCGTGGAGCGGCAGGGGCGCAGTTTCGTTCTCTACGCGGGGCTACTAGACATCGCCCACCAGCAGGGGCTGAAGTCTATCCGCACCGAACTTTTACAGATTCCCGCGCCCGAAAACGAGAATATAGCGATAAGTATGGCGACGGTGACGCTCGAAAAAGAGGGGCGCGAACAGACTTTCACCGGCATAGGCGACGCTTCCCCGCGCAACGTTTCGCCCGCGATGATGTCTTGCCTTATTCGTATGGCGGAGACTCGCGCCAAAGCCCGCGCCCTCCGCGATGCCGTCAATGTCGGGGTCGCCGCTTTTGAAGAGTTGGGCGATGCAGACGTTCACGACGGCGCTCCGGAGAGGGGCTACGCTACCTCCAACAACAGGCGCTTCCAACGTCCGCAAGCCCCCCCGTCCCCCGCCCCTCCTGTTCGCGCCGCCGCCCCCGCGCCTGCGCGTCCCGCTGTTATAGCGAGCGGAGGCATTACAGAATCGCAGACGAAAGCGATACGCTCTCTGTGCCAACGCCAAAAGTTGGACGAAACGGAACTCACACAGAGCTACTTTGAGGTGAAGAGCCTCGACTCGCTTTCACAAGAGCAGGCGAGCGAACTGATAACAACCTTGAATGCGCGAAGCAGAACCAGTTAGGAGAACATTTTGACCTTTCGTATACTCGCAGGGCAAGCCGCCGATGCGCGGGGCGTGCGACAGCGCCTAATTGTCACCGTTGAGGGTGGGAGAATTACTGAACTTGGCGGGTGGACAGCCGACTCGAAGCCCCAACCAAACGACATCGAAGCGCCGAACGCTCTTCTTGTTCCCGGTTTCATAGACATCCATATTCACGGAGGCGCAGGACGCTATGTGATGGAAGGAACCGCCGACTCGCTACAGGCGATAGCGTATCATCTCGCGCAACACGGGGTTACGGGATTTCTCTCTACCACTATCACCGCCCCTTGGGTAGAGCAGGCGCAAGCCCTCGCCATCGCCGTGCAAGCCATGAACTCGCCCAATAATGGCAAGGAGGGGGCGGAGGTTTTAGGCGTTCACCTAGAAGGTCCCTATATCAATCCCGCAAAAAAAGGGGCGCAGCCCGCGCAGTCTATTCGCCCTCCCAGTATTGAGGAGCTGATACGCGAAACAGGCGAAAACCTGAGCGCCGTGAAAGTGATGACTCTCGCCCCCGAAATGGATGGCGCTCTAGCGCTGATTCGCTGGATGGCGCAACGCAAACTCATCGCCTCCATTGGTCACACCAACGCCACTTACGCCGAAATATCCGCCGCTATAGATGCAGGGGCGCGTCATGTAACCCACTGTTACAACGCTATGCGTCCCCTTGATAGTCGTGAGCCGGGCGTGGTCGGCGCGGCTATGGCTCGCCCTGAACTGACCGCCGAACTGATATGGGACAACCATCACGTACATCCCGCCTCGTGTCGCGCCCTCATACAGGCGAAGGGCGCGGAGGGAGTCATTCTCATTTCGGACGGCATACCGGGAACCTCAATGCCAGAAGGCTACACCTTTAGCCTTGGCGACCTGCCCGTCGTCGTCAAAGGCGGAACGGCGCGACTACCCGATGGAACTCTGGCGGGGAGCCTCCTCACTCTGGAAACCGCTTTTCAGAATGCAACTCCCTTCAGCCTCGCGCAACGCTCCGCCATGACGAGCCGAAACGCGGCTATTGCGTTAGGGCTAGGAGGCGAGAAGGGGCTACTCTCTACGGGATACGCGGCGGACTTGGTTCTGCTTAACGCGGATGGTAGCGTTCAGCAGACCTTTGTGGGCGGGGAGAGCGTGTATCGGGCGTAACAGAGGGGCGATTCTCAAACATTTCTCTCCGTATAGCGAAAATGAACGCTTGGCGAACGCCTCAATGAACGCTAACTCCGTTATAATGTCCTTAATCCGAAAATTTTGTTTGTGTCTTCCAAAAACCTTACGCAGGAGACTGTTATGAAAACCACTGTTAGAAACTCTCGACTCTTTTGCGCGGCGCTTGCGTCCGCTCTGCTATGCACGGCGCTACCCGCTTCCGCTCAGACCTTTTTTGGTTCGGGCGGGACTACCAACACCGCTACGGATATTAGCAACACGGGTTTGGGGTATCACGTACTCTTCTCTAATCCAACGGGGACTAGCAATACAGGGGTTGGCTGGTACGCTCTTAACTTCAACACAACGGGGAGCGCCAACACAGCGATTGGCTCTCTCGCTCTCTACCTAAACACCACAGGTATCTACAATACGGCGAGCGGCGCAGTTGCACTCGCTCTGAACACAACGGGTAGCTACAACACTGCCTATGGCGCAAGCGCCCTCTACAATAACGCGACAGGCGATTACAATACCTCCACGGGCTACTCCGCCCTCTACAATAGCACAACGGGCAACGGCAATGTAGCGAATGGCTACTCCGCTCTCTACTCCAATACGACGGGCGGTTACAATACGGCAAGCGGGTATAACGCCCTCTACTCCAATACGACCGGCGTTAGCAACACAGCAAGTGGTTCCAACGCCCTATTTTCCAATACGACCGGCGTTAGTAACACAGCGAGCGGCTACTACTCGCTTCTGCTGAACACGACGGGGGGTTACAATACGGCAAGCGGCTACTACGCCCTCTCCAGCAATACAACAGGAGTCCAAATTACCGCGACTGGCGCAAACGCCCTCTTGAACAATACGGAGGGGTACTACAACACTGCGACCGGCTACCTCTCTCTCGCCGCTAACACCACAGGGAGCAATAATACCGCCACTGGAATCGTAGCCCTTTCCGCTAACACCACAGGAAGTAGTAATACCGCCACTGGCTCGGGCGCTCTTATTTCCAACACAACTGGCTCTTACAATACGGCGACTGGCGATGCCGCCCTCTTTGGTAATACTACGGGCATATCTAACACCGCAAACGGTTTAAGCGCTCTCGCCTCTAACACAACGGGCAGTTACAATACGGCGACTGGAATCGAAGCCATGTTCTATAACACCATAGGAGTGTCGAACACCGCGAACGGCGCCAACTCCCTATACCTCAACACAACAGGTAGCTTCAACGTATCCAATGGCTACTACTCTCTCTACTCCAACACCACGGGAAGCCAAAATACTGCGAACGGTTACTATGCGCTTGTCTCCAACACAACGGGCAACCAAAATACCGCGAGTGGTTCCTCCGCCCTCTACTACAACACAACAGGTAACAACAATACCGCTAATGGCTACGGAGTCCTCTACTCCAATACAACTGGCAACGGCAATGTCGCTAATGGCTTTAACTCCGCGTATAAGAACACGACAGGCAGTTTCAACGTAGCGAACGGCTATCAATCGCTTTACAAGAACACATCGGGTAGCAACAACGTCGCGGTCGGTTACAACTCGCTCTACCAGAACACGGGCAAGGGCAACATTGGGCTTGGCTACTCGGCGGGCTACAACCTGACCAATGGAACCAACAACATCGCTATCGGCAACCTCGGAGTAGCGAAAGAGAGCGGAGCCATTCGCATCGGAACCACGGGTACGCAGACCAGCGCCTACATCGCGGGTATCAATGGCGCGACCTCCTCTAGCGGAGTCGCCGTCTACATCAACGCGAACGGTCAACTCGGAACGATAACCTCCTCTCGCCGTTTCAAGAACGACATTAAGAGTATGGGAACCACCAGCGACAAACTGCTCCAGCTTCGCCCTGTCACCTTCCGCTACAAGACCGCCGACGAGACGGGCGCTCATCCCATGCAGTACGGGCTTATCGCCGAGGAGGTGGCGAAGGTGTTCCCCGACCTCGTGCAGTACGACAAAGCGGGAAAGCCGTTCACTGTGCGCTATCACCTGCTGACACCCATGCTCCTGAATCAGATGCAGAAGGAGCACGCGAAAAACGAGGAACTGACTGCGAAAGTCACGGCGCAGAACGCCAAACTCAACGCAGTTATGTCGGAACTGGCGCAACAGAAGCGGCTTCTGAACCAACTCGCGGCGTACATCCAGAGCAACCAGAAAAACGCTACAGCGGAGAAAGCCAACTTCGTGCAACACTAGGCTGTCGCCTAACAGAACTCAGTTCAAGTTCCCTCCTTACGGTTCTACCGTAGGGAGGGAACTCTCTTTTAGGGTGTTCCCGTAGCGTAATAGAGGCTTTATTCGTCCGTTTTGCGCGTTCGCACACCTCTTGAAAGGGCGAAGCGGGTACACTTTTAGGAGTATATCCCGCGAAACAAGGGGAACAGAGTGCGACTACTGATATGCGCGGCGACTCTGCCGGAACTACAGACCTTCTCGGTCGATGTGGAGAGGCTACAACTCAGCGAAACTTCTCCCGTTGC
>CAIJLM010000486.1 GCA_903821495.1 uncultured Chthonomonas sp.
ACCCACTACTTTTTGAAAAGAGAGAGATTTTAATGCTAGAAACCATTCATGTACGCCTGGACTATCCGCTCAATCATGTTAAGGAGCCGATTCTCTACCACCTCGTCAAGGACTACCGCCTCATCCCAAACATCTATCAGGCGAACATCGACGTTCATATCGGCGGAATGCTCGTGTTGACTTTAGAGGGGAGCGCGGAAAATGTTCAGGCGGGAGTCGCCTTTCTGCGAGGATTGGGCATTAAAACGACGATTCTAGGGAATTGACGTCTACCCCGCGGGCGACTCCTTTTAGCCTTTTTGACTAATCGGCGTCGCCCCTGGGGCAAAGTTCTTCCGCTAAAGGAGGAGCCAACCCCAACAACCCCTTCAACTCTTTCCCTAACCCCTCCAATGCCACCTCTCTCTGCTCTTTTGTGGCTTGGTTGCGAATTTGGATAACGTTCTGAGCGAGTTCATTCTCGCCGAGTATCAGCGCGTACTGCGCCTTAAACGAGTCGGCGGTCTTCACCTGCGGGGGGAACTTCTTGCTACGGAAATCCCTATCTACCGCGATACCTAGCGCCCTCAACTCCATCAGGATTTGCAGAGAGCGGCGGAGCAACTCCGGCTCGTCGCCCAGCGTAATCATAAAGACCTGCGAAGCCCCTTGCGGCAACGCTGGGGTTATTCCCATCTCTTGCAGGGTTATCAAGCACCTCTCCATGCCCAAGCCGAAGCCGATACCGGGCGTATTAGCTCCCCCGCACTCCTTCACCAGCCCGTCGTAACGCCCTCCGCCGCCCAACGCGCTCTGTGAACCCAGGTGTCTCCCTACAATCTCAAAGGCGGTCTTGGTGTAGTAGTCAAAACCGCGCACCAGTTTGTGGTCGAGCGTATAGGCAATCCCTAACGCGGAGAGATAGGCTTGCAGTTTCTCGAAGTGGTCGGCGCTTTCAGGGTCGAGATAGTCTATTAAGCGGGGCGCGTTTTCGAGAATTTCCAGGTCGCCCTTCGCTTTCGTGTCTAGCATACGCAGGGGGTTCATCTCGAAGCGTTTCTGACCATCCTCGCTCATTTCGGAGAGGTAAGGGCGCACGTATTCGCGTAGCGCTTCGCCATACGCCTGCCGCGATTCGGGAATGCCGACGGAGTTTATCTTGAGTTCGCAGTCGGTGATACCCAACTCCCGATAGAAGTTGACGGCGAGGGCTATCACCTCTGCATCCACCTGCGCGTCCGCGATTCCAAACGCCTCCACGCCCAGCTGTTGGTGCTGGCGATAGCGCCCCTTCTGCCCCCGCTCGGCGCGGAAGTTCTGCCCGATGTAGTAGAGTTTGAGCATGGGGTAGTCTGCGAAGAGGCTGTTCTGAATACACGCTCGCACTACCGAAGCGGTTCCCTCCGGCTTTAGCGAGATGTCGCGCTCGCCCCGGTCTTGAAACGAAAACATCTCTTTAGAGACAATATCGGTTCCCTTACCGATGTTGCGCGTGAAGAGTTCCGTCTGCTCCAGAATGGGCGTGCGTATCTCACGGTAGCCGAATCTGCGACAAACATCGCGAAATTTCTCCTCTACATACTGGCAGAGCGCGGTGTTTTGCCACGAGTATTCGGGGTCTGTGGGCGAAAAGGGAAGCGTGTCGTACATATAGGGAAGGCGTTGGTAGCGCATTGTTATCTCATACCTCTGTGGAAAGTAGTCTATTGTACCTTAAACTGACAAGAGGGGGCGACGCAGAGTTGCAGGAGGTAAGAGTTCAGGGCTGGGGGAATCGTCACATAACCTCACCCAACCTCTCCTTCGCAAAGGAGAGGAGTCTTTGTGGTTTGAGATTGGGAAGTTGGGCGCGTTCTTCTAGGGTGGTTTGCATTGTGC
>CAIJLM010000487.1 GCA_903821495.1 uncultured Chthonomonas sp.
ACGGCGTGGCGTTCTTGGCGTTGCGGGAGGCGTTTCGCGTTTTTCAGTACCCTGCGCCTATCTCCACGCCTCCTGTCGCCTGTCTCCGCTTTCTGCTTCTCTTCGCGTCTTTTGGTTGCGCTGTGGCGGGCGCTATTCACGAGTCTATTCAGAAGCGCTCTATGATAGGGCGGCGCTTTTATACGGGCGCGGGGGCTATCTACTTCCTTGACCATGGGCTGATAGCCCTCTTTTGGGCGCATTCGTGGCAGTCTCTCGTCCTTGTCTTTTCGGGCGTAACCTGCGCGATAGGCGCGATATTCGCTGAGAAGTTCGCGCTTACGGGAACGGTTGAGATGGACGCGCCCTCGGTCAAAATTGTAGAGACTGCGCTGGATAAGGCGGTTCTACGGACAGAGTGGCACGACACAGCGGAGGAGGCTCTCTCGCCGCCAAGCGAGTAGCGCAGGTATCTCTTAGGTACTTACGAAGGAATAAGTGTTCCCTTTGAACACCAGAAGCCCTCACCCCCGTCCTCTCTCCCAATTCTGGGCGAGGGTGACTAGGGCGGTAGGCGGTTTTGTTGGGCGATAGCCTCTCTTACCCTAGAGGATTTGGAACATTTTAACTATAGCGAGTCACTTATACGGACTCCTGTTGAATAGTTGATATTTAGGACGCTTTGGTCAGGGGCTGAAAGCCCCTGCCTGTGAAAACCGCCCGTCCTACGGACGGATTTTATGGTCTCTACTGAAAGGCTTACCGCGCTCTCGAAAAGTCGTTCGGGAGTGGCAAGTCACTTGGCGGAGTTCGTATTAGAGGCTTTTTGCGCTACGCCCTGAACTCCTCTGCATTTTGCGCCGATAATCCTACACTGCAATCTAAGTGTAGCGAGAAGAGGCGTAATGGAGATGGAAGATATTGATGGACGTTTTGATGTCCGCTTCAATTTTAACCGCACGCAAGCAATAGTCATTATCTACCCGCCTCAAGGCGATGGCAAGGAGGTGCATCAAGGGGAGATAGTAGACCGCTTGCGGCAGATGAGAGTAGCTCCTAACCTCATCCGCGATGCGGCGATATTCGACGGCATTCTACAGGCGCGTGCAACCGCTATGGCAATGGAGGTTGTGGCGGCGCAAGGCGCGCTTCCCGTCAATGGGCAAGACGCAAAAATACACTACAACTTGCCTGAGAGCGTTCTACGTCACCATCCCCCCAGACACCCCGACCTGCCCGGCGCTACCAACTGGCTGGCGATTGACCCTCGTCAATTTGTTAAAAAGGGACAGGAAATCGCCTCTATCACGCCTGTAAAACTGGGGGTTATGGGGAAGACCTGCTCGCTTCCGGTACAGGACGTGTCTTACGCTCCCGGCAAGCCCCCCGATGGCGCAATAGGCGATAATGCCATACTCGACGCTTACGGGCTTCACGCCTACTCCGCAGAGGATGGCTACTTCTACCTGCATGGCGAACGATTGACCGTCATCCCGCTTCGAGTCTCTTACCACGAACTAAAAGACGGCAAGTACGCCTTTAGCAAAGGGGCGCTTCTCTATGAGGGGGCGAGCGGAGCCGAAATTGTAGGGGAGGAGTTTGTCGCTATCCGAAAAGCGGTGAAAAACTGTGAACTGCGCGTTCATGGAGATACGCTACTACAAAATGTAGAGAACTCGACCATTATCGCCTCCGGCAATGTGTATGTGGAAGGGTATCTGCTCAATTGTGATGTGCTAACGCCGCAAAAGGTTATCTGTAGCGGCAAGTCGCGCATTGTCGGCGGAACTATTCGCGCCTATCAGGGTGTGACAGCGGGTATTGTAGGGGCGTTTGACGGCGTGGAGACGTTGCTAGAGGTGGGAAACGACCACTATACTCCGCTACGCACGGCGGAGGTTGAGCGGGAACTTCTCGCTTGTCAGTACAACTTGCGGCGCGTTCAGGCGACTCTCAAGCCTTTTGAAGACTCTCCTATGCACAGAACTCTGCCAAACTACCGCGAGATGGTGGAGAAGTGCCGTTCTCTCCAGTATGCAGAGTTAGAGCGTATCCGACAGTTAAAAAAGGCGCGTCGCCGCTTGGCTGTCTTCGCGAAGGAGTTTGTTTCCGCAACGATAGAGGCGCGCGCCGTCTATCCGGGCGCGCTTATTCGGAGCGGGCGCTTGCAGTTTATTGTGGAGAGCGCTCTTCACGACGTTCAGTTTGTGGAAGCGATGCGAAGGACGGAGATTCGAGCGGAGCCGCTACCCAAGGCAGGTTGATGTTTGCAGAGTGAGGTGAAGAGGTAACAGTATATCATGGAATCAAAAGACGGACATTTCGATATTCGGCTCAACTCAGACCACACGCAAGCGTTGGTCACGATTCGCCCGTCACGGGGCAATGGCAAGGACGTTGATATAAACGAGATCCTTGAGCGATTGAACCGAATGAACGCAGGGTATAGTCCGCGCATGGAGGAGATACGCGAAGGCATTAGCCACGCCCGCGTCACGGCTCTCGCCACAGAAGTTGTAGCGGCGCAAGGCATCCTCCCACAGGATGGACACGATGCCAAAATTCATTACACCCTCCCCGAAGAGGTAGCGCGCCAACATCCTCCCAAACACCCTACTTTTCCCGGAGCGATAGACTGGTTTTCCATAGATGCGCGGCATCTCGTGAAAAAAGGGCAAGAGATAGCCTCCATCGTTCCCGCTCAGACGGGGACTTTGGGCAAGACCTGCACTCTGCCCGCTAAAGATGTCGCCTATCGTCCCGGCAAGCCGTCAAACCTCGCAGTCGGCTCCAACGTCCTTCTCTCCCCGGACGGTCTTCACGCGCACGCCACCGAGAGCGGTTACTTCTATCTTCATGGAGAGCGCCTCACCGTCGCCGCGTTTGCAGAGCGTTCTGCGGAGTTGAATGGCGGCGGGCATATCTTTGAAAAGGGGGCGCTCTTCTTTCAAGGGGTCAGCGACGCGCACATTATCGCTGAGGACTTTCTCTCGGTTCAAGGAGCGGCGAAAAACTCAACTTTGCGCGTTAATGGAGATGTGGTGTTGCAAGACGCGGAGAACTGTGTCATCATCACATCAGGAAATGTGTATGTAGAGGGAGACCTCGTGCGGTGCGACATAAAGACTCGCCAAAAGGTCATTTGCAACGAACGCTCTCGGATTATCGGGGGGGCGATACGCGCGCGAGACGGGATAGTCGCGGGTAGCGCGGGAACTTCCGACTTTGAAGAGACGACCCTCGAAGTGAGCGCAGACCACTTCACCCCTCTACGAGAGATCGAAATTGAGCAGGAATTAGTAAACTGTAACTATAATATCCAACGTATCCAAAGCGCGCTAAAGCCTTTTAAGGGTCTCCCCACGCACAAAAGCATTACAGAGGAGCGCCGTCAGCTCGTGCAGCAACTTGAGGGTTGCGAGCGCGCTCAGGAGGAGCGCATCCGCAATTTGCGCGAGGAGAAGCGTAAGAACGTTCTCATTGTGAAAGAGCGCGTCAGCGCAACGGTAGAGGTTCAGTATGTGCATCCGGGCGTATGGATTCGTAATGGGCGCTTGCAGTTGCTTATAGAGTCGCCGTTACAGAGGGTGGAGTTCACGGAGGGGAAGCGGGGGACGGCGATTCAAGCCACGCCCTTGGCGAAAGCCAGTTAGCGACGGCTTAACCCCTACGGGCATTCCTCCCCGGCGCGGAGAGGGATTGGCATCGGAAGGCGAGTCTGCCCAGCGCAAGGTTTCCGCTAATCTCTATCCGAATGAACTACTAGAAGGAGGAGTTGTCCTGTGGAGTCTCGTTTCAAATTTACGCGCCTTGTTCGCACGAACTCGTCGGAGATATATCTCTTCTGGGATGGCTCTCGCAGGCTAGGTCAGGTAGATGTTCACTTCGCGCAGGACACTATTCACGCCACCGTGATTTTTGAGACTGATTTGAGCGTGGGGGAGGAGGAAGACCTTCTCGCGCAGATTGACGACGATATTGTCTCCTCCTATCTCCCGCGCTTCGAGAGAGAAGACTTTGTGGCGCACGTCTTTCGTGGTGAAGAGATTAGCCGATACACCGACTGTTCGGGCCCGATGGACGACATGGATGACGATGATGACGAGGACGGGATAGAGGAGTAAAGTTATGGCGAAAGCCCCTCTTGTTGGCGCTCCCGAACCGATAGCCGCCCTCAATCGCGTGAAGATAACTGAGCGTGCGCTTCCGCTGGAAGAGCGGGAGCCGCTGGTAGATGTGCGCCTCTACTGCCCCGATGTGGTCATAACCGACACTCTCTGCCCCTACTTTCGTAAAACCCCGGCGGAACTGCTGAACCGAGCGCAAGCCTCCCTTAAAGAGGGTATGAAGTTGCGCGTTCACGCCGTTCTGCGTACTCGTACCATGCAAAAGCGGGGCTGGGATAACTACTTCAAGCGGATGCAGGAGGAACACCCGCAGTGGCCTCTCTCCGCCCTGCGTCGCGCTACCAATAAGTACTACGCCCCTTACGACCAGTTCGCGCCGCCGGGACACTGCACGGGCGGGGCGGTAGATATAAACCTCCTCGACAAAGATGGAAACTCCCTCGACCTTATCGCCCCGACGCAGGGGTGGGAGGCGGCGTACACGTGGTCTGACCTTATCTCCCCTGAAGCGAAAAAGAGCCGAATGACGATGGTGAACGCCATGCTTGAGGCGGGCTTCTCGAACTGCCGTGATGAGTATTGGCACTACTCGTGGGGCGATTCGGCGTGGGCGGTTCGCGTTGGAGAGAGGTTTTGCCCGTATGGGTGGGTCTATCCTCCCGTCCTACTCGAACCCGACTTTGAGGGTATCGTCCCAAGCCAGATGGCGCTTACCTACATCATAGACCCCAAAACGGGCAAGCCCCTGAGCGCGGAGGGCGATTTTGAGGTCGGCGCGACGCAAGAGAGTTGGCGAATTGGGCTTCTTTGGGCTTCTGAGGTTCCTGTGACTCTGCGCCTCCGCCTTCCCGCAGATTCGCCGCTCTATCTGGGCGCGAACCGCGAGAACTGGATGGAAGCGCCCCCCCTTGAGCGTGAAAACGGCATTTTTACCCTTCGTATCACTCCTGACACAGATAGACTCTACCTCGCTAATTTCGCTCCGCCCGTGGTAGAGACCGCGCCTGAGTAGTTCTGTGGTCGTTTCGACCAGTTCGACTGTTGCGAGTAGTGCGACTTCATGGTATATTAACGTATACAACACGGCGAAAGGAGCCAATTCCATGCTGGCGAGTCGCAAAAACCAGACCTTAAATTCAGATAAAGACGTGCAATACGCGCTTGAGGCGAGTAGGTTGCTCCTCTCGTTTACTGAGGCGGCTGACGGACAAGCCGAACTCCATTTTCATACCCGCGATAATCAAGACAATGTTGTCCTCCTGCCTCTTCCTGCGGTGCGCCTGTTATCGGAGGCGTTGCGGGAGATGGGGCGAGGCAACGCCGTCTCAATTCAGCCCGCGCCGAGAGAGTTGACCACCCAACAAGCCGCAGATATGCTTTGCGTCTCTCGCCCCTACCTCATCAAATTGCTGGAAAGAGGCGAAATCCCCTTTCGCAAAGTAGGAAAATTTCGACGGATGTTGTATCAAGATGTGTTGAATTATGGGGAAGCAGACGACACGCGCCGACAACAAAACATGAGAGAACTGATTGCGGAAACCGAGCGGCTAGGCGTATATCCATGATAGCCGTGCTAGACGCTTGCGTTTTGTACACCGCCACCCTGAAAAACCTGCTGATGTGGACAGCCTCTCTCAGGCTCTACGCGCCAAGATGGACGGATGCTATTCACGAAGAGTGGATAAGAAACCTACTCGCCAACCGTCCCGACTTCTCTTTTGAAAGCCTTCAGCGCACTCGTCAGCTCATGAACAATGTCCATCCTGAATGTCTTGTTTCAGGGTATGAACGCCACATCGCGAGATTGACTCTGCCCGACGCAGATGACCGCCACGTTGTCGCCGCCGCCATTCAAGCAAAGGCTACGGTAATTGTGACTTTTAACCTCTCCGACTTTCCAAACGAAACACTACAATCCTTTGGTATTCGAGCCATGCACCCCGACGCTTTTTTGATAGAACTGGCGAGAGAAAATGAAAGGGGGTTTCTACAAGCAGTGCGAACGCATCGCGCTTCCTTGCAGAAGCCCCCGCAAACGGTAGACGAGTATTTTACATCATTAAAACTCTGTAGTGTACACGGCATAGCCGCGTTTCTTGAAACACATCGCGAGGAGTGTTAGCCCATCCTACTCCTTCGTATCAAACTCGCCTGCGTTATCGTTTCGCTTCTGGAACGACTCGCGCACGGTTTTGGGTGTGATGCGCTCTGGCGCGGTTCCCACCTGCGTTATCACGTACTTCTGGTTCACGAGTTCCACCACATAACTCACATAGACGACGTGGCTCTCGGCATCTCCGCCCTTGTAGGTGTGTTTGCCTGTAAGGATATAGACCCCCTTCTCCTTGCGCTGTGGCGTATCCATCTCAAAGCGCTGGGTCTGGGTGGACTGTAGAGCGTCGCGGGTGAGGTCGAGGTAGTCCTGCGGGGGTAGGGAGTACTGGTACTTGTTTCGCAAGTAGATGGCGATACGCTTCTGTTTGTCCACCACTTCGGACAGCGCTTGAGGGTCTTTGTCTACCCACGCCCTCTGAATTTTGCTGACGACCTCCGCTACGGGGCTATTCACGATGACCGCCGCCGCCACTCCTTCGAGGTTTTCGGCTTTGTCCTTATCGCCCTCTGTGGATTTGCTTTTGGTCTTGTTCTCGTCGGGGGCTTTTTTGTTCAGGTAGTAGTTGTCTATATCCTCCTGCTTCCATCCCCTGTAGTCTCCCCTGTCGGTATAGACTGGCACGGGAACGTAGACGACGTTGGGCGGCGTTTGGTATACCCAGTCGTTCATAATGAACGGCGCATTCACGCCCCAGTAGAAGTAGTAAGGAGAGAGGCTACTGTACCCTGTAGACCATACGGGCGAGTAGTAGGGATAGTAGGCGGAGCCGCCCGGAAAGATAGCGGTTCCCCAGCCTACCGAGAAGGCGTTGCGCCCCCAAAGCCCGTTTCGATAGCGGAATGGACGCGCATTAGGGGCGGGTTCATGGAGTATAAAGGGCGAGAGGGGCGAGTCGTAGCCATGAATCTCATTGATTCGCGCCATCTGCGCGAATATATCGGGGTCGGGCGGGTTACTCACATTGAAGGGCGCGAAGGTAAGAGTTCCGCCTACTCTATTGGCGTTCCCGCGTGCATTTCCAAAATCCACGCCCCTGTTCATGTTCGGAATCATGACTCCGCTACGGTAGAGAGAGAGAGCCTGATTATTAGATAGAACTTGTCCGTTCCCGTTGCCGAAACGGGGGTCGTTGGTTCGTGCATTTTGGGCGGTTGCAGGAGCGTTCGCTACCGCAGAGAGTATGGCGAGGTACACGGCGTATTTTAGAATCGTGGTAACTTGAGACATAGAGCGGGTTCTCCATAGTGCGGGGGGAAGGCGAAAAAGAGTAGAGGCGATAGTCGCCCCCTATATTAGAGACGTATTGAAACGGCGAAAAGTTATCCCGCAGTGTTTCCTATTTCCTTTTTCTTTGCGAGAACTCCTCTTTTTCTTGACAAGGGCGCGTTCGCCGTGCCATACTGACAACCGAAATTAGTATGTGATACTTCCAAATCTCGCCGCAGACAGCAGGTACGCTCTCGCTTGAGCGAACGTTAATTCTGAACCTTCAGAGCCTGCCGAGGATGAGATACGAGTTTTTCGATACCTCTTGAAGCGCAGAGAGTTCTCTCCCTGCACGCCTCCGGGTTCGCTCGTGTCTGCGTAGAGTGACGTAGAACACGCGAAGCCCGGATTTTTGTTTTTCGGTCTCCTTCGCTCCTCCTACGGAACACGGCTAAACACACGCAAAAAGGGAAAACAAGATGCCCAACCAGAAGAAAGATCTGCAAATCGGCGAACTGCGCGACATACTCGCAGAGACCAAAGGGGCGGTTCTGACGGAATATCGCGGTCTTACGGTAGCGGACATGACCAAACTCCGCCGCAAACTCCTCGACCAAAACGCAGAATACCACATTGTCAAGAATACGCTCTTCAAAAGAGCGCTTGGCGACGCGTTGAACCCCGAACTTGAGGAACTCCTCAAGGGACCTACGGCGATTGTGTTCCTCAAAAGCGAAATTACAGCTCCCACCAAAACGGTTCTGGATTTCGTTCGAGACAGCAAAAAGCCGGAGGTTAAGGTAAAAGGCGGCTACTATGAGGGGAAGGTATACAACCCCGAACAGGTGCTGGCTATTTCCAAGCTCCCCTCTCGCGAACAGTTGGTTGCAAGCGTATGCGGCTCTATCAACGCGCCGCTATCCAATTTTGTGGGTACGCTCGATAACATCATCGGTTCGTTCGTCCGAACAGTTCAAGCGATAGCAGACAAAAAAGCCGAAGAAGCCGCGTAGACATCGCGCCCCTTCGGTATCCGACAAACACATCAGGAGAAAACTCATGGCTCTCAGCAAACAAGAGATTATTGACGCAATCAAATCTATGTCCGTACTCGAACTCTCCGAGCTTTCCAAAGCCCTACAAGAAGAGTTCGGCGTTTCCGCCTCTGCGCCTGTCGCAGCTGCGGGCGCAGCCGCCCCCGTAGAAGCCGCCCCCGTTGAGGAGGCTCCCACCAGCTTTGACGTAATTCTTACCGGCGCCGGCGAGAAGAAAATCAACGTCATCAAAGTTGTCCGCGAAGTGACCGCGCTCGGTCTCAAAGAGGCGAAAGACCTCGTCGAGTCCGCTCCCGCGAAAATCAAAGAGGGTCTCAACATGGACGACGCGAAAGCTCTCGCCGCCAAGTTCGAGGCGGAAGGCGCGAAAATCGAAATCAAGCCCGCCGGCTAGTTTCGCTTTTAGTTTCGCTAAGTTTCGGGCGCAGAAGCG
>CAIJLM010000488.1 GCA_903821495.1 uncultured Chthonomonas sp.
ATCCTATCGCTTCGCGCCAGAGCCCTTTGTACCCAAAAAGAGGCGAGGGAGAAAGCCTAAATACAGGGACGACAAATTACAAGGAGCAAACAACATTGTCACCAACTAATGTTGCCCTACCGAGGGGTGCGTATCTGGAAAAATAACAAAAAAAGAGACAACAGCATCGTGTTCACGTAACTCCTCCTGTATCAGCAGGGTCCTGGTGTAGCCTTACCTTGAGGAGTTGCACTTGAGAAGGATCCCTGAGACTTGGGTGAACAGCACTCAAAGTTGTCATACACCTTGTGCGAAATACTCTTTGAATCACCGCCTTGCGTCCAAATATCTGGTAGGTCAGTAGTACAAGGTAACGAAATAGATTGACCTTGACAATTGCGCCCCCAATTCAAAATTTCTTTTTGAGTGGCAATCCATGTGGAGACTTAGGCGCTTTTGCGCTAATAGTTGTCAAACCGCAGATAAAAGTGAGCCGCTAGGCGGCGTTTAGAATTGAGCCACCTTCGCGTTATTAGCGCCTTTTGGCGCGGTTTTGACGAAGATAGGGACATCGCGCAAAGCGAGGAGGGCAGCGCCTAGCCGAGCGCGGGGAACGTCTGAATGTCGTGGGGGTGGCAGAGTAGCGAGTCGCCCTCTCTATAGAGCGAGTCGAACGCCTCCACTACAGCCGAGTCGAACTGCGTTCCAGAGTTGGCGCGGATATGCTCTAGCGCCCTCTCCTGCTCCCACGCCTTTCGATAGGGGCGGTCAGAGCAGAGCGCGTCCCACACATCAATCACGCTGAACAGCCGCGCCATAAAAGGTATCTCTTCGCCCCGTAGCCCCCGTGGATAGCCGCTTCCATCCCACTTCTCATGGTGGCAGTAGGGTATGGAGAGCGTGGGCTGTAGGAAAGGAATCGGCAAGAGCATCTCGTAGGCGTAGACGGGGTGTAGACGCATGATGTCCCACTCTTCCGGCGTGAGCGAACCCGGCTTCTGCAAGATGCTATCGGGAACGCCGATTTTGCCTATATCGTGAAGCAAAGCCCCCCACCGTACCGCTACTAACTCCTCTTCGCCCATGCCCAGATGTCGGGCTAACCTCAATGTCATCGACGTGACGCGCTCGCTGTGTCCCTCCGTCTCAGAATCCTTCATCTCCAGTACACGCAACCAGCCGTGAATCGTCGCCTCGTAGATGGGGGTGAGGTCTTTCATCAGGTCGCTTGTTATCGGCAGAAGAAGGCTCTCCGTTTTCGCATTTTTCTTCAGCGCGTGGCGCGGAGGCTCCATAACATCGAGGTAGTGAAGAGCGCGATTTTTGCCCTGACGCTTGGCGTGGTGCAGGGCGGTCTCCGCTTCGTGCGTAAGGGAGGCGACTGTTCCACCATAATCAGGCAGAGTGGATACGCCCCCGCTTATCGTGAAGTAGTGCCCCTCTATCGTCTGCTGTCCTGTCGCTACGCGCAACCGTTCAGCGAGATGATGCGCCCCGGGCGCATCGGTGCAGGGCAAGGCTATCGCGAAGACCTCCGCGCTGTAGCGCGTGGCGACATCGTTGGTTCGTGTGTGCCCTAGCAGGACGCTCACGATTTTTTGTAGCGCAATGTCTCCCGCCGCCTGTCCATAGTTCTCGTTGTACGCGCCGAAGTGGTCGATATTGAGGAGGATGAGCGATAGAGGAGTGCGGTAGCGTCTGCACTGCGCCAGTTCGCGCCCCAAAAACTCGATGAGGTAGCGGCGATTGTGTAGCCCTGTCAGGCTATCACAAAGCGCTCGCTCTTCAAGGCGAGCGTTTTGGCGGCGTAAGTCCTCTATCTGTCGCTCCAACTCCGCGATTTTATCGTGGATGTGAGGAAGAGGAGAGGGCGAGGCGATTGCGGACTTTAGTAGGTTGTTTCTGTTTGAGGTTGAACGCACGAATCTTGTCTCCGTCATGGGATACTGTTTATATTACCTGTCACAAAGCGTTATTCATTATAGTTATCGGTATTCCTTGTGGTTTCACTGACAAAATTTAAGAAATTTGCGAAATAGCGTAAGTCAGAGTTCGCTCCTGCCTATGAACAGGCGCCTCAAGAAACCACTCCGCCCGCTATCGCTAAAACACAGCCTATTGTGCCTATAGCCGTTACTTGTTACGGAGAAACGAACTTTTTCGGAATTCAAGCAGGAAAATCGCCTCCCTCTCTCGGACTATCTGATAACTCAAAAACGCATAAGCGAGGTCAAAGATGATTCAGATTGCCGAACTACTCCGCCCCGAACCCGCGCCTCTCTGGAAACTTGTCCAGCAAGCGGGTGTTACCCACGCTGTTGTCTACTTGCCAAAGGACGACGGAGGTTCCGAACGCCCCTGGGACTATCTCCCCATGCTCCGAATGAAGACGCGCCTCGAAGATTCTGGCTTCGAGGTCGCTGTTATCGAAAGTACGCCTCCGCTCGACAAAGCGCGGCTGGGCTTGCCCGGTAAAGACGAAGAGATAGAGCAGTTCTGCGTCTTTATTCGCAACATGGGCGCTCTCCACATCCCCGTCGTCTGCTACAACTGGATGGGCGCTTTCAACTGGCTACGCACCTCCGTCGGTATTCCTGCGCGAGGCGGCGCGTTGGTGACGGGCTACAACCACGCCTATATGAGAGACGCGCCCCTCACAGAGTACGGCGAGGTGGGCGAGGAGCGAATGTGGGATAACTTCGCCTACTTCCTCAGCAAAGCCCTGCCCGTCGCAGAGAAGGCGAAAGTTAAACTCGCCCTTCACCCTGACGACCCGCCTATCTCCCCTATTCGCGGACTAGCCCGCATTATGCGGAGCGTGGAGGCGTTTCAGAGAGTCTGCGACATGGCGGAGAGCGAATACAACGGGCTAACGCTCTGCCAAGGGAACTTTACCCTGATGACCGACGACCTCCCCTCCGTTATTTGCGATTTTGGAAAACAGGGGCGAATCCACTTCGTCCATTTCCGCGATGTAACAGGCACGCCAGACAACTTCAAGGAGACCTTTCACGAGATAGGCAAGACCGATATGCTCGCCTGTATGAAGGTCTATAAGGAGTTAGGACTTGAGTGCGTCCTGCGCCCCGACCATGTTCCCACCCTCGAAGGCGACCAGAACGACAACCCCGGCTACTCTAGTATTGGGCGACTACTCGCTATCGGCTACATTCAGGGGCTACGCGAAGCGGTTTATGGTCGTCCCGACAAAAACACGTCCGCCAACTAATCAAGGAGACATCACGGTTTGAAATCACTAAAAATCACCGACTTGCGGGTAGCCGTTATCAAAGGCGCTCCCATGACCTGCCCCATTATCCGTATCGAAACGAATCAGGAGGGGCTGTACGGGCTGGGAGAGGTTCGCGACGGAGCGAGTAAGACCTTCGCGCTCTTCCTGAAAAGTCGGCTACTGGGCGAGAACCCTCTGGATGTAGATAGGCTCTTCCGCAAAATCAAGCCGTTCGGATTTCATGGGCGGCAGGGCGGAGGGGTATGCGGCGTGGAGATGGCGCTATGGGACATCGTGGGGAAATACTACGGAGTTCCCGTCTATCAACTTATTGGAGGCAAGTTTCGCGATAAAATTCGCGTCTACGCCGATACAGATATGGATGCAGACCCCGCAGTGACGGCTAGCCGGCTGATGGAGCGTATGGAGCAGGGCTTCACCTTCCTGAAAATGGACTTCATGGGAACTAGCAAATCCAAAAATACCATGCGATTTCTGCATGGCGAGGTTCCGCCTCCTCCCGGCATGACCCTCAAGGAGGTGATAAACACACAGCATATGTTTACGGGGATGGAACTCTCCGCCTCTGCAATCGCCACGATAGCGGAGTATGTCGCGGAGGTGCGTCGGATTGTGGGGTATGACATCCCTCTCGCCGCCGACCACTTCGGGCATATCGGGGTCAATTCGTGCATTCGGCTAGGCAAAGCCCTCGAACCGTTTAGCCTTGCATGGCTAGAAGACCTGATACCTTGGCAACACGCCGACCTCTGGAAGCGAATCACGGAGGCGGTCGATTTGCCCACCTGCACAGGCGAAGACATCTACCTCAAAGAGGGGTTCGTCGACCTCTGTAAAAACCATGCGGTAGACATTATCCACCCCGACCTAGCCACCTCTGGCGGCATACTCGAAACGAAGAAAATCGGGGACTTCGCCCAGGATTTCGGCATACCCATGGCGATGCACTTTGCGGGTACGCCCATCTCGTGCATGGCGAATGTACACTGCGCCGCGGCTACTGAGAACTTCCTCATTTTAGAAAATCACTCGGTAGATATTGACTGGTGGGACGACCTTGTGGAGGGGATAGGCAAACCTATCGTTCAGGATGGCTTTATCGCCGTTCCCGACGCGCCCGGTCTCGGTATCACACTGAACGAGGAGGTCGTGAAAGAGCATCTGCTAGATGGCTCCCTCTTTGACCCCTCTATGGAGTGGGATACCGAAAAGAGTTGGGATAGGTTGTGGAGTTAGGGGCGTGAAATAAACCGCGTGGCTTGCGCTATCGCCGCTTCATTCGTCTCTACTTGTAGCATTCTTACGATACTACGAATAGAGGCTTCGGGGGCGGCGATAATCTCTTCGTAGGTAATTTCTGCGTAGTTGTATTCGCTCTCGCGATACCGAATACACTCCTCGACGTAGATTTCGGAGAGGCGAATACAGTCCTCCCTGTTGAGCATAGAGAGGGCGGGAAACGCCTGTTGAGACCCCTTCGTTAGTCGGCGACGGATAGCGCGTACTACGGACTGGGGGTCGTTCACGACCCGCTCCGCCCGCGCCCGTAGACCGTTGGACATAGCGGGCTGTTGGGCTTTGGCTTGCGCTCGCGACATTAGGCTTTTGGCAACGCCCTCCACATCCCGCGTTACGTGTAGCAACTGCGCCGAAGGAAAGACCTCTAGCCAGTAGGGAAGGGTGAGACTGGTACGAGGGTCTTTCCACCCCCAACGCCCGTCGTAGGGGGCGGGGAGAGCGGACAGAAAATCCTGCTTTAGCGTAGCGTGGCTCGCCTGAACTATCTTTTCAAGAGACGCTCGCCTATAGGCGGGCTGGTCGCGAACCGCCAAAAATGGCGACGGGTTCTCCCATGTCGCCCCCGACTTCGCCATTATCTCCTCATTCAACAGCCGAAAACTGGTCGCTTCGCCATAACCGTTCTGCCTCGATACGCTACTCGGAACGTCGACGCTATCTTGTCGGCGCATTTCGGGGTCTATGTACACGCCAAGTATATCTAGCAAACCCGCAACGAGGCTTGTGCCAGAGCGGTGCATCCCAATAATAAGAATAGGCGGAGACAGTCGCTGGAACTCTGGGGAGAGGGCGAAAGAGATCTCTTTAGTTATCACGATTTTCGTCCTCGCTTCCTTGTGGATATGTCGCCCTGACGAGGGGAGACACAGGGGGGTGGACACCCTTCTCCCGATGCGGGAGAAAAGGCTCTGTCTGTCAGGTAGTTTAGGTTCCGACGGTAAGATTGTCACATCTACGCAATAAGGTCGGCGGGGGCGTTTTGCGCGAACTCCGCGCCTGTACGTAGCCACTCGAAAGTCATAGCGCCTCCCATCGCCCCAATAATAGGCGCTAAGAGATATATTCCGATAACCGAGAGAGCGGGGCTTCCCGCGAAGAGCGCGGGCGCAAGGCTACGTGCAGGGTTCATGCTACAGCCCGTGAGCGAACCGCCAAACACGCCGCACAAAAAGACGGTTATCCCGATGGCGAGGGCGGGTATCGCTCCGTTTACGCGCCTGTCCGTCGCTACCGAGATAATGACGAGCATCAGGAAGTAGGTCAGGACAACCTCCACCATCGCCGCGCCGAAGGGGGTGAGAGAGGGAAGCGTCGCGCCATACTTCACGGGCGCGGCGAGGGCGGGAAAGAGCAGGTAGTGGAGCAGACTCGCGAAGATAGCCCCTCCGAACTGCGCCGCAAGGTAGTGAGGAGCGTAGCGGGCGGGAAACCGCTTGGCGATGGCGAAGCCAACTGTGACAGCCGGATTGAAGTGCGCCGCCGAAATCCCGCCGAGCGCGTATATCATCGCAGCGACGATACCGCCAAACACGGCGTTCACCCCAATGTGTTTTGCAAGCGCCTCCTGCCCCTGCATCGAGGCGATACTCCCGCACCCGAAAAAGACTATCCCAAAGGTTCCTATAAACTCGGCAAGGCAACGGCGCGGCATATTGTCGCTCATTCGTTTTCGTTCTCCTCATTAAGCAGATTCTCAACGCGCTCTCGAATCTGGTCGCGAATGGCGCGAACCGTTTCGATAGGCTGCCCCTTGGGGTCGTCTAGTCCCCAGTCCTCCGTAACGAAAATACGAGCGGGACACGCCTCCGCGTCCACGCCACACCCCATCGTGATGATTTTATCGGCGCTATTCGCCATCGCCTGCGTAATGAGTTTGGGCAAGTGTCCCCCCATCGAAACCCCCGCCTCCTCCATCACCTGCGCGGCGACAGGATTGAGTTGCGTTCCGCCTACTGTTCCCGCAGAGAAGGCTATGATGGGCAGATTACGCTCTCGCGCTAAGTGGTTAGTGTACGCCTCCGCCATCTGGGAGCGCCCCGCGTTATGTACGCAGACATAGAGTACTGTTTTCATGTTTTAGGGTGAACTTTCTTCTACAAAAAGCCGTTCGAGCCACTGGATAAAGGCGCGGGCTTCGACGGTATTCGGGTCTAGGTAGCGTTTCGTGATAGCCAAGCCCATAGGAGAACCCGGCTCCTCCTGCCACGCCAGCCATGTGTGCAGTTGCGCTTTCGTTCTATGAACCCCGAAACGCTTCTCGTCCTCTGGTATGGAGGCTATACACGCCTCCGCCCGTTTCCAAAGCGTGTCATCGGCAGGCACGAGGTAGCGCATAAAATCCTCTAGCATCCCCGACGCTCTATTGTCGGGCATGAGCCACGCGCCGAAAATAGGCAAATCCTCTTCGCGCAGTATCGTTCCCGCCGCGTCGGGGGCTTCTGGAACCGTTTTGTAGCCCGCTGTGGTTAAGATATTCTTAACGCTCCGCCAACGGCTTTCAAGGCTTTCGTCCGCGTCTATCAGAACGCCGAGCCGCTCTTCGTTCTGCGCTTTCAGGCGCGTGGGGAGGTCTTCAAGAAGCGGGTCAATTCCGCCCAACTCTTTTATCGAAAATACTTGGGGGACACGATTCTCTTCTAGCAGATTGCTGACCACAAAGAGGTCGTCCTTGCCTTCCACAAGCAGGAGGCGTTTCGGGGGCGGGGGCATGGTTAGCGCACCTCCAACTTGTCGCGGCTAATCACTTTCAGGTCGTCCTCATTGAAGCAGATAGCGGCGATTTTGTCGTTCTTGCGCTTCAAGCGAACGAGAACGCCCTCCTCTTCCGTGTTTTCCGCCGCCGCTTGCTGAAACGCCTCGATAGTGTCCCAACTGTGCGTCGTCGCGAAGACCTGCACATTGAGCCGCGCCGCTATCTGAAAAATCATCTTCCAGATTTGCGGCTGTATGGAGTAGTGCAGTCCGTTCTCGAACTCGTCTATCAGCAGTACGCCGTCTTTCGCGTTCACAAGGGCGAGCGCGAGACCGAAGATGCGCGTCATGCCTTCGCCCATTGAGCGGAGAGGAACAGGTTCGTCGTTGTCCTTGATTTTTGCGATTGGGACGGAGTGCGTTTCGTGGTTACGGATACTTACGCGCTCCACATTCGAGCCAATAATCTGTATCGCTTCGTGAACATATTTTTCGGGACTTTTCAGTTGGACATTATTCCAGTATTTGGATATTAAAACGCTGTCCAAGCCTGTTGAGTGTACAAATTGACAGGGTGTCCAGTTATTAGGGTCATCC
>CAIJLM010000489.1 GCA_903821495.1 uncultured Chthonomonas sp.
GCACGTTAGCCAGAATGAGTTTCTCGGACTTGCCCGAACCGCTAGGACAAATCAGAAAAAAGAACAGCGTCACCGCCCATTTGCTAACCGGAGTGACCACGCACCGAAGACATAAGAAGAACACAGAGGCGAAAATAGACCAAATTGCACTCTGATTTACCGGAAACTAAAGAACTAGGCTATTTCGATAAAATAGTCGCAAGATCCGCGCTAGAGATTTTAAGCCTTGGTGAATCAATAGAAAGGATTTTTATCGTTGAAAATCAAGAAGTCTGGGCTCGTTGTCAAACTACGCATAGAGATCTCCTTCGCGAGCTGTCTGCGAATAACAACTTTGTGCGTGTTCTAAACACAGCGCAATTGGATGAACAACAGAGGAACATTCTTCAGGCACTTGATTTTGCTATAGTCGGTAATGCTTCGTCTAAGATGTTGCTCGTCTCTAACCTCGCAGCCAATAAGTCGTCAGATAACGTTCTTGGTTATTTAAGTTGGCGGCAGGCGGATTACGAATTCTACGATTATGTATTTAATTGGGTACATAACCTATCTAGCAGGTGGACCGCGTAGATTCTAACCTGATTACAGAATTGCAATATAGTCTTTCAGGAACACATAGCCATACATAGCCCCTTTTTGGGACTGCCTGTTTTCACGTTAGACCCTGGGACATATGTGGATTGGTGTAATCTGATTGAAGGATTTCCTCTGATTTCAGAAGGTGCAACAACTCGCCTGCAATGGTCTGCACTCTCCCCTCCGGCTCTTCAGGCATTCGCCCTTTCGCAAGTGCATTCAGGCTTGTTGGGGCGGCATCCATGCAAACACAAAGCTCATGTTGCCTTCTACGCAATCGGGTGAGCAGGCAAGATACATTCGGGAATATCCATCGCAGGAGAGTTCACTCGTGTGGAGATGGGATACGCTTCCATGTTTTCAGCGGGATAGGAGCGCAGTAGCGGCGTCGCCTCCTCAACTCCGCCCTCCAGCCATAACGCCTCTTCTGCCTCGCTTTGCAGAATCGCAGGCATCCTGTTGTGTATCGTCGCCATGAGCGCGTTCGGCTCTACCGTGATTATCGAGCAAGAGCGAACCACCTCGCCTTCTGGAGAACGCCACTCCTCCCATAATCCTGCAAACGCAAACGGCTCCCCGCTCTTGAGGTGGATGTACATCAGCTGTTTCCGCCCGCCTGTCTGCTTCCACTCGTAAAAGCCCTCCGCAGGAATGAGGCAACGCCTCTTGCGAACTGCGGTTCGGAACGACGGCTTCTCCAGCAGTGTCTCCGCTCTCGCGTTTATCATCTTGCTCCCTAACGAGAGGTCTTTCGCCCACGAGGGAACCAGTCCCCAGCGCATCTGCCGGAGCGTGCGCGGGCTGTTGACCGTGATTACCGCTATCTCCTGCGTCGGTGCAAGGTTGTATCTCGGTCTCAACTCCGCCTGAACGGTCTCCACTGTGAAGCGTCTCACGATTTCGCCTAACGGGGTGTAGAGGGTGAATCTTCCGCACATAGTCCTACCTCCAGTGATGTGTTAGCAACTCTCGCGCCGGCTCCTCAAGGGGCGTGTCGTCGCGAGGCTTTTCCAGATAGTCGTTAAGGAGGAGCGGCTTCGCTTTCTCCACCATGAGAGAAGCCCCCACGCCTCTGCGCTGTACCTTCCCCCGCACTATGACGGCGGGAGAGAGCAGAAAGACGCGGATATACCGCTCCAACGGCTCTCCCAGACAGGCTATCTGCGCGATTCCTGTCTCGTCCTCCACTCCCGTAAACAGGATAGGCTTGCCGGAGCGCGTGGGGGGACGGTGGGGGCAGATATTCAGCCCCGCTATCGTCACCTCGGCGTGGTTGGGCTGTTTGAGAGCCTCCGCGACAGGCAGAATACGGAACCGCTTGAGCCTGTTTCGCAATAGCCCTACTGGATGTCCGCTTGAAATCACTCCCGTCACGCGCCACTCCCAGAGATGTTTGTCCCACTCCGAGAACTCCTCGACGTCCCACGCGCAGGGCGTCTCCAACTCCTCCCAGAACCCTATGGAGAGTTGTCGCCTCTCCTGCGCCTGGGTTCGCAACGCCTGCGCCTGCCCAAAACTCTCCTCCAGTCGCCACATCAGCCCTCTGCGGTGAGCGTGCAGAGCGTCGAACGCCCCTCCCAACACCAGAGACTCCATCCTGTCCCGGTGAAGCGGAACCCGCGTCCAGAAGTCCAGCAGAGAGAGGAAAGGACGTGTCGCTCGCTCCAACTCAATCCGCTCTCCGTCCTCCTTTCGCAATCCGTCCACAAGACAGAAGCCAATTCTCAAACTCTCCTCCGTCTCTCCCTTGCACTTCCAAACGCTCCGGTTTATGTCGAGGGGCAGGATGTTCACCCCCTGCCGCCTCGCGTCGGAGGCGAGGGTGTTCGCGGAGTAGTAGCCCATAGGCTGATTCGACAGAAGAGCGGAGAAATACTCCGCAGGGTGGTGTGTGGAGAGATAGGCGCTCTTGTAACCTGTTATAGCGAAGGAGGCGGCGTGTCCCTCCGTGAACCCGTATCCGCTCCAACCCTCTATCTGTCCCCATATCCGCTCTATTCGCTCCAGAGAGAGGTCAGGGTGACGCTTGAGAGCCTGCGTTGCGAACCTGCCCAGCATCTCGTCCATCTTCCCCCACTTCTGCGCGGGCTTGAGGGCTTTCCGAAAGGCATCCGCCTCCGCTTCGCTTATCCCCATGAGCGTCGCAATGACCTGTATCACCTGCTCCTGAAAAACGATACAGCCGTAGGTCTTGGCGAGTACAGGAGCGAGGGAGGGGTGCATGACATCGGCGCGAGACCAGCCGTTCCGACAGGCGACGAACCGACTGACGAGGTTGCCTCGAATGGGGCCCGGACGGATGAGCGCGACGGAGGCGACCAGGTCCTCGAAGTGTTCCGGCGAGAGCGACATCGCCAGAGCGAGTTGCGCGGGCGACTCTATCTGGAAACTGCCCAACGCCTCTCCCCGCTGTATCTTTCGGTAGGTAGCGGCGTCTTGATTTGGGATGCGACTGTACTGGAAGGCGGGGTCTTTGCGTTTCACGTCCTGCATGGTGTCCTCAATGGCGGAGAGGATACGCAGAGAGAGGACATCCAACTTTATCGCCCCCAG
Source organism: uncultured Chthonomonas sp. (assembly GCA_903821495.1). Taxonomy (GTDB): domain Bacteria; phylum Armatimonadota; class Chthonomonadetes; order Chthonomonadales; family Chthonomonadaceae; genus CAIJLM01. The sequence goes on from CAIJLM010000489.1 coordinate 3,130, forward strand.
C
>CAIJLM010000490.1 GCA_903821495.1 uncultured Chthonomonas sp.
TACCTTGTCTCCAATAGCCATAAACCCATGCCACAAACACAAACCAAAGAAAATACGGTTGTAGGCGTAGGACGTGAAGCCGTTATCGCCTATTCCAGAGCGCGGTATGCGCGTCCTCGCGCCGATGTTGAGCGGGATATAGCCGAGAATATGGGTTGGGAACTGCCCGAAACCGCTTCCACTCCCGAAGCGATATTGAAACGCAACCTGATTCAATGGGGCGTTTCCAGAACGGTAACGGAGGATTTGCTCACCCGCCATACCATTGAGGAGATTCAAAACCAGATAGATTGGCTACCTTACCGAAACGCGAAGATTCCAGCGCGGTATCTCGTTGCGGCGGTAGAGGGGAACTACAGCCCTCCTCAAGGCGTTCGCTTGCCAGAGGTTGCGCCTCCCGCCACTGAGGATGATGACGATATATCCTTACCCGTTCCCTAACGCATTCAAATGTCTTCGCTCCCCTACCCAAAAGAGAGCGCGCCGTTCCCTAACTACCTCGTTGACGAGGTGATGCCCACGCTACGCGATACCGAGTGGCGGATTTTGTGCATCGTGGTTCGGCAGACGTTGGGTTGGGTGAGCGCGGATGGGAAAGGGCGCAAGGAGTACGACTGGTTGAGCCAGAGCCAGTTCAAGCGGCGGACAGGGCGAGCTAGCGAAGCCGTGAGCAAGGCGGTAGATGTTTTGGTGAAGCGGATGTTGATAGAGGCTTTCGACGGTGACATGACCTCTCTCAGTAACGTGCAATCCAGGCGTTCGGCGTATAAAATCTACTACCGTTTACACCCTCGTCTACTAGAGCGTCGGGGTAAACCAGAAGAGAGTTCGGAAAGCGAACTCCGAAAAGCGAACAGGACAGAAAGAAGAACTATACAAAAATTTGAGAATAAATCTCAAAATGGGGATAACTCAGGGGATAAAGTCATAGGGCGAAGCGTTGAGCCTCGAATTGCGGGGTGGCACAAAGCAGGGCAAGTGAGCCTTACGGGTAAAACTGACAGATATAATTCCCACGTCCGGTCATGACCGATTAGACCGCATAAGACCAACAAGAAAAAAGCCTCATGAAAGTGTTTCCATGAGGCGAAAAGTAGCGTGAATCCTAAATTAACTCACTCAGTTTCTCAAACTGAATACGTCGGTAGGTTGTGTTGGTTTTCTGACGCTTCGCATCTTCCACGAAGATACGAGTGAGAACCTGCCCCGGAAGCAGTCCTTCCGCAAGCAGTTGGTTCGCGTAGCGATTGAAGTTCATGCTCCCTGTTTGAGAAAGAGTATGCGCGAACATCAATCCGCTCTCCACATCCTGCCATGCAATCCACCAACGGGCGGCGCAGGAACTATCCCGGTCTTCACACATGGCGCACTGCCGTCCCGGTCTTCCGGTATCCGCCGTTATCCGGTTGCTGGAAGCGCAATGAACATTGCCGTCTTCATCCTTCATAACGCGGATAACACGGCTCTCCAGTATCATAGCGGTGAACTCAAGATATTCGGAGTTCAGGTTTCGGCAGACCATCCTTCCACGCGGTGCGTCGAAAGATATCCAGTTCCGCATGAGACCAAACTCTTCAATGCCTGACA
>CAIJLM010000491.1 GCA_903821495.1 uncultured Chthonomonas sp.
AACCCCAACCCTTTCCCCCGTTCGACACGGGAGAAAGGGAGCGACTGGTTTGAGGCTAAAAGCCTGTGCGAGTGGCTTCAAGCGAGGGGGCTTGTTGCATTCATTTTCGCGCTTTTCGCGTTTTTCGCGGACTCATCCCAAAATGGAATCCCGTTCTCAACCGAAATGAAACACACCCATATCAATTCAACCTCCTGTATATTTTGCGCCGTAAGAGCTTCTTCCTCCCTCAATATGTTGGCGCGACGACGGAGGGGCTAGTAATGGAGGTTTCCACGTGCCGAAATGGGTTTGCAGACTAATTTTTATCGTGTCGCTGGCAGGTTGCGCCCCTTCACAGGAGAGAACCTATTCCGTGGAGAGCGTCCCCCTAAAAAGAGCGAGAGCCGCTTCCATGCGTGTTTTCTCAAAAGACAAGCCCCTCTTGTCGCTCAAGGAGGCTCTTACGGGCGCGGTCTGCCCGATGGATATTCGCCAGACGCTGAACATCGTGGAGGTGGAGTACTGGGGCTTTGACGAACAGCTGCATAAAGGACAGATAGTCGTTCATGCCAGTTTAACGAACGAAACGCGCTCTATCTTCTCGGAACTCCTCCAAAAACGTTTTCCTATTCAGTCCATAGAGCCAATTGTAGTCTATCACTGGTCGGATAATGAGTCTATGCAGGAGAATAATACGTCGGGGTTTAACTATCGTAATGTGCTAGGAACGGAGCGTCTTTCAAACCATGCTACTGGGCGCGCGATAGATGTGAACCCCAAAATCAACCCCTATTTTCGTAATGGGGCGAGTATACCGCCGAATGCCACGTATGATGTTGGGCGCAAAGGAGCGATAACGCCGGTCATCGCTCAGGTTTTTGAGCGGCGTGGTTGGCGTTGGGGAGGAAGATGGCGCGAAAAAGACTGGCAACATTTCGACAAGACTGCACAGGGAGAGCATTAGGGAGGTGAACACTCTTCACTTCCCTAATGCCAGAACACAAGGAGAAATCATGAGCCAACAGAGTTCACGACGCGACTTTTTACGAAACGCGGCGTATGCGGGCGTCGGATTGACGCTCACGGATAGGGCGCTAGCGAACGGCTATCGCACCCCGAACGAAAAAATCAACTTCGCCTGTATCGGCGTAGGCGGCAAGGGGCATAGCGACACCCTCGACGCTTCCGAATTTGGCAACATTGTGGCGCTTTGCGACGTAGACGAGAACACGCTGAACAAAATGGCGGCGCGATTTCCCGATGCCAAACTGTTTAGAGACTACCGCGTTATGCTAGACAAGATGGGCAAAGAGATAGACGCGGTGACGGTCAGCACCCCCGACCACTCGCACGCCCCCGCCGCGGCTAACGCTATGCTTTTGGGCAAACACTGCTTCTGCCAGAAGCCCTTAGCGCATAGCGTGTTTGAAGCCCACCGCCTCGCGGAAATCGCCACAAAGATGAAGGTCGCGACTCAGATGGGCAATCAGGGAACTGCGGGCGACGGACTGCGACGCGGAGCCGCTCAACTGAAAGCGGGTATTATCGGTAATGTGAAAGAGCTACACATCTGGACGAACCGCCCGATATGGCCCCAAGGCATACCCCGCAACCCGACGAAAACCCCGCCCTCCAACCTCGATTGGGACTTGTGGCTGGGTCCCGCAAAAGAGCGCCCCTACGCCGACGGCTATCACACCTTCGCATGGCGCGGTTGGTGGGACTTCGGAACGGGAGCCCAAGGCGACATGGGTTGCCACACTGTGAATATGCCCTTTATGGGTCTTGACCTGCGAAACGCCGTCTCCGTTCAGGCGGAAGCGGGTGAAGACAACCACGACAGCTACCCGAAATGGGCTATAGTCACCTCTGAGTTCGCGGCGACAAAAGACCGCCCCGCGCTTACGATGTACTGGTACGAGGGCGGCAAAATGCCCCCCAAAGACCTCTTTGGCAAGGTGGAGAACCCGCCGGACAGCGGCTGTCTGATTATCGGCGACAAGGGAACTATCTTTAACCCCAGCGACTACGGGCAGGATGCGCGAGTCGTATCTGGCGGGGTGGAGATTCCCGAAGTCACGTTCACCAAATCGCCCGGTCACATGGCGGAGTACGCTCGCGCCATCAAGGGCGGCGAACCCGCTATGTCCAACTTCCCCGGCTACTCTGTACCGCTGACGAAGACCATTCTACTAGGCAACTTGGCGATATGGTCTCCGGGTAAGAAGATAGAGTGGGACGCGAAAAAGATGCGTGCGAAAAACGCGCCGGAAGTGGAGCATATTATCCGCCCGACGTATCGTAAGGGCTACTCGCTAGGCTAGTTTGTAGCGTGGTCTGTTTAGAGGGGCGGACTCTTTTCGCCCCTCTTCTTTGCACTGAGGCGTTTTACGCTCACTCGATTAAAAGTCAATGGCTTTAAGAACGGTAGGACAACAGCATCCGGCGAGTTAGGATATTAACCACGACTTAAACCAATTTTGAAACCTATACACCGGGTATATGACTGCCAGTAAGTCACTGCATTTAGCAAGCGGAAATGGCTAAAGTCGAGGTTGAGTTAGATATAAAGATGTTCCCCTGCATAGAGCCTTCTATGCAGGGGAACATCTATTTGAACGCAATCCCTTCTACAACGCGCCTACTCCCATTTCACAAGAGGAAGTTGCATGGGAAGCGTCGCGTCGGCATGGAACGGAACCACGCGCACAGAAACGCCCTGCATACCGCTCTCCGCGCACTCTATCTCTCCCGCGTAGTAGTGTACGCCGCTCTCGCTACTCTCCCACGTAAGCGGTAGAATAGAGCCGTGCGTGATGTTGTGTGAAACATCCAGAGCGCCGTAGTAGGCTTGCACCTCGACATCCGAAGGCGAAAGTCCTCCGAGTTTCACATGAGCCGTCACCTGCAAACGCATTCCAACGTGCAGAGCGTCCTCTTGCCAGATTGCAGGAGTCTCCACCTTCGTAACGCTCACCTCGCCCCACGTCGTCTGAACCTTTTGCCGCCATTTTACGAGTTGTCGGGCGCGTTCCGCCTTGTTTCCTGCAAGAGTGAGGTAGCGCTCGCTGGCGGGAAGATAGTACTTCTCCGCGTACTCCGCCACCATGCGGTGCGTGTTGAAGACGGGGCAGAGCATTTTCATCGAGTTTTTGATGCGGTTGACCCATGCGTGAGGCACGCCATCGCGCCCTCTGTCGTAAAAGAGCGGCGTAATCTCCTTCTCAAGAAGGTCGTACAGAGCCAACGACTCCACGTGGTCTTGATATTCGGGGTCGGCGTAGTCTTCTCCGCGCCCAATCGCCCACCCCGCTCTTGGGTCGTAGCCCTCCGCCCACCAGCCGTCCAGAATCGAACAGTTCAAGCCGCCGTTCGCCAGAACTTTCATTCCAGACGTACCAGAGGCTTCCATAGGTCGGCGGGGATTGTTGAGCCAAAGGTCTACGCCCTGAACAAGTTGCCGAGCGACGGAGATGTCGTAATCCTCCAAGAAGACAATGCTATGCCGCACGTCGTCCCTGCGGGCGAACTGTACAATCTGCTGAATCAGCTCCTTGCCGCCTCCATCGCGAGGGTGCGATTTACCCGCCAGAACAATCTGGACAGGGCGATTCGAGTCGTTCAGGAGTCGAACGAGCCTATCCGCGTCGCGCATAAAGAGGGTAGCGCGTTTGTAGGTGGCGAAGCGCCGCGCAAAACCTATGGTCAAGGCTTCGGGGTTGAAGATATTCTGTATCTGCCGAGTCTCAAAATCGCTCATCCCGCGCCGTTCGTAGGAGTGTCGCAGGCGGTTTCGCACATAGCCCACAAGATGCTCGCGGTGTAGGCAACGCACGCGCCACAACTCTTCGTCTGGTATCTCGTCTATCTTCGCCCATGTTTTATGGGAAGACATATCGGGTCCCCAGCGCCAGCCAAGATAGTAGTCGAAGAGAGCCGCCATCTCCTGAGAGATGTAGGAGCGAACATGAACGCCGTTTGTGACGTATCCCACGGGAACCTCTTCGTCGGAGAGACCGGGAAAGAGCGCCTTCACCATTTTTCGGCTGACTTCGCCGTGTAGTCTGCTCACGCCGTTGCAGTGATTCGAGTTGTGTAGCGCAAGTATCGCCATATTGAATTTTTCGTCGTGGTCGTTCGGATTCACACGCCCCAGAGAGATGAACTCGTCGAACGATATGCCCAGTTTTCCTACATACCCGCTAAAGTACTGCCATAGCAGGTCAGAAGGGAAGACATCGAAACCAGCGGGGACGGGCGTGTGCGTGGTGAAGAGGTTGCCTGCGGCGGTAGCTTCGCGGGCGGTCTGGAAATCTAGCCCCTCCGCCTCCATCAGAAACCTCACGCGCTCCAGCGAGAGAAACGCGGAGTGCCCTTCGTTCATGTGGCACAGAGTAGGGTGAATTTTCATAGCGTTCAGCGCACGCATACCGCCAATGCCTAGTATTAACTCCTGCCGTAGGCGCATCTCGTTATCTCCGCCGTAGAGCTGGTCGGTGATGTTCTGGTCGGCGGCGCTATTGGGAGAGATGTTGGTGTCGAGGAGAAAGAGGGGAATGCGCCCTACCTGCACCTTCCAGACCTGCGCGTAGACGGTTCTGCCCGGAAACTCCACTCCGATAACCAGAGGTTGTCCTTCGCTGTTGTTCACAACGCTAATCGGCATATGGTAGAAGTCGTTTTCGGGGTAGTTCTCCTCCTGCCTGCCCTCTCCATTTAAATGTTGGCGGAAATAGCCCTGCTGATAGAGCAAGCCCACCCCCACAAGCGGGACATTGAGGTCGCTCGCCGATTTCAGGTGGTCGCCTGCAAGGACTCCCAAGCCTCCGCTATAGTTGGGAACGCACTCGGTTAGCCCAAACTCCATAGAGAAGTAGGCTACTCGAACTCCTTTGGCGAGAGCGTCCGCGTAGTTGCGTTGAAACCACGTTGTGGTGGAGTTCATGTACTCCTCTACAGAGCGGCAGGCGCGTTCGAGGCGGCGCAGAAACGCCTCGTCATGCTCTAACTCTTTCAGGCGCTCTTGCGGGAGTTCCGAGAGCATCAGCACAGGGTTATGGGCGGTTTTCTCCCACAGGTTGCGGTCAAGGTGGAGAAAGAGTTCAAAGGCTTCATGGTTCCATGCCCATCTGAGGTTGTAGGCTAGTTTTTGCAACCCTTCTAGGGAGGGAGGGATGTAGGGAACGACATGGAAAGCGTGTACGGTAGGCATAATGGCGGTATCCTTACTCTGTTATAAAAAACAGCGCGTTGTTTAGCGGGTATTCACAAACAAACCGTCCCCGCGCCAAAAAGGGCAAGGGGACGGTGATGGTATTAGGGTTATCATGTCCTTGCTTGCTAGATTGCACAGGGCGGGAACGCGCTGTGCAACAATGCAACGAGGCGCTTATACCTCCTATTATACCCGAATTTATGACAGGGGCGAATTCCTGACGCAAAATCGCCCGCCGTAAACGGGAAAACAGACTACGTACCCAGAAGCTTCGATGCCAGCGCCGAGTGAAGCGCCCACCCCAACAGCCCCGCCACGCCGTACAACACCCCGAAAAAGGTAGGAACGAGCGCCAAACCAAACAGCCACCGCTTCTGCGTCAGCGAGGTTACGGCGAAGAGGGAAATCGCTATGGCGAGAAGCGCGTCCGAGAAGTCGAACTGGTCGTCGTGGACGTTCCACTTATCGTAGTCGTCGTCATACCCCTTCGCCTTCGCCTGTATCTCCTCCGTCTCCTTCGCCTGTTTCGTCACCTGCCCCTTGAACTTCTTGATTTTCTTTTCAATCAGGGGGAGGGCTTTTTGCGGAGCCGTAAGCGCCTGTATCTCCAACTGGTCAACGGTCGCGTCGGCGAACTGTAGCCGGGTCTTCTTCGCCTGGTACCACGCCCACGAGTCCACCGATTTCGCCTGGTCTTGTTGCATCTGTTGAACGATGTTATCGTCTTTCACCTTGCAGATACCCATAAAGGTAGCCAGCACCGCAACCATTATCGCCACCCAACTATTCAATCGGTGTCTCCGCCCCTCGCTCGCTGTTTCGAGCAAATCCATTGGTTCCATAGCCATCTGTTTCCGCCTCCCGTTCTCAGTTTGAAATCTAGCCTATTTTACCTCATTTCATAACCCTGAAGTAAGAGTTCAGGGTTGCGGGAATCCTCACATAACCTCACCCAACCTCTCCTAGCCCTCACCCCCTGCCCCTTCTCCCAATTCGGGGAGAAGGGGTG
>CAIJLM010000492.1 GCA_903821495.1 uncultured Chthonomonas sp.
CTAAGACTCCTCTCCTTAATTTTGACAAGCCTACCGCAGAAATCTGACCACCTGACAGACATTCCCTTCTCCCGAATCGGAGAGGGGCGTCCGCAGGGCGGGGCGAGGGCTAGGAGAGGAGGGGGGAGGTTATGTGAAGATTCTTATAACCCTAAACTCTTACATTCGGGAGGAGTTTGAGGAGAGAGGAGTTGCGGGTACTATAGTAGGGGGCTTTATCGGTAGGCGAGAAGAAGCCCATTCGGAACCAAAGGCGCGTTCGAGGAGATTGTCTCATGTCTGAAAAGAAACGGCAAGGAACTTTAATCGGCATTGCGATTGCGGGGAGCGTCCTCGCATGGGCGGTCAGCCAGTTCACCCATGAAAATTTCAACGCGGTATCGCTCTTAGTCGCCGCGCTAAGTTGCTACTATCTGGGAGGCAAACTCTATAGCGCGTTTATCGCGAACCGCGTCCTCAAACTCGACGACGCGAACATAACGCCCGCGCACCGTCACCACGACGGTCACGACCACATCCCCTACAAACGCTGGACTCTGTTCGGAATGCACTTCGCATGGATTGCGGGACCGGGTCCTCTCATTGGGCCCACCCTTGCGGCGCAGTTCGGGTTTCTACCGGGCTTTTTATGGATAGTATTGGGCGCGGTTCTGCTCGGTTGCGTTCAGGATATGGTGATACTCGCCTTCTCTACCCGGCGCGACGGCATGAGCCTCGCCCGCATGATAAAGAACGAAATCAACCCTGTCGGCGGAATCGCCGCTTCGATAACGATTCTCTTTATTTTAGAGATACTCCTTGCAGTGCTTGCGCTGTTTGTGGTAAACGCGCTCAAAGGAAGCCCCTGGGCGACGTTCACTATCTTTAGCTCCATTCCGATAGCGATGCTCGTGGGCTGGTATATGACGAAGTTTCGCCCCGGACATGAGGGGCAGGCGACGGTTATCGGGGTGACGCTTCTCATCGTGTCCACCGGTTTAGGACACTGGGTTGCGGAGAACCCCGCGCTCGCGCAGATATTCACCCGCACCGACGCGCAACTCGCGTGGGCGCTAGTCGTGTATGGGTTTCTTGCGGCGGCGCTTCCTGCGTGGCTTCTGCTCGCCCCTCGCGATAACATCTCCACCTACCTCAAAATCGGAACCGTTGCGCTTCTAGCCGTCGGCATATTTTTCGCTCACCCTACCGTGAAGATGCCTCCTCTCACCCGCTTTATAGACGGTTCGGGCCCCATCTTCGCGGGTAAACTCTTTCCTTTCTGCTTCATTATTATCGCTTGCGGCGCGATTTCGGGGTTTCACTCGCTGATAAGTAGCGGCGTGACCCCGCGCTTTGTGGATAAGGAGACGGATATTCGCACGGTGGGCTATGGGGCGATGCTCACTGAGAGTTTTGTAGGAGTGATGGCGCTTATCGCCGCTGTCACCCTTGCGCCGGGCGTCTACTTCGCTATGAATATCCCCAAGCGCCCCGGAGAGACCCCCGTACAACTGACTCAACGTATCTCTAAACTAGACCCCGCTTTTAAGATAACAACCAATGAGATGGACGACTTAGCCCACACCATGCAAGAGAAGTCGCTATACAACCGTTCGGGCGGAGGACCTTCGTTGGCGGTGGGGATGGCGGGTATCTTTTCGGGAACGCTGGGAGGCGGAGTCTCCGCCTTCTGGTATCACTTCGCCATTATGTTCGAGGCGGTCTTCATCTTGACGGTTCTGGATTCTGGAACTCGCGTGATTCGCTTCGTAATTCAGGAGATGTTGAGCGATTTGAGGACGCTACGTAGGCGGCGCAAGGAAGACGAAGAGAGCGAGGACGCGCCGCCGCTTGAGAACGTGCCTATCTGGTTGACGAGCGGTTTAGCGGTATTGGGGTGGGGCTTGATTCTCTCGTGGGGCATTATCGACCCCGAAGGCGGCACGAAGGCGCTGATTCGGATGTTTGGAACGGCGAATCAGATGTTGAGCGTCATCGCTCTCACGCTTGCAACGGTCATCATGCTTCGCAAACACCGTAAATTCGCTTGGGTGACGGGTATCCCTATGCTCATTGTGGGAACCACTACCCTCGCGGCGGGCTATCAGGCGCTCTTCTCCTCCGACCCGCGCTTAGGGGCTATCGCTACCGCGAAAGACGCGGCGAAGAGAATGGCTTCAGGGGCGCTCACTCCGAAAGCGGGCGGCGTTATGATGAATAACGCCTACCTTACGGCTGTTCTGACAGGGATACTTTTCGTGTTAGTAGTCGTTGTGCTTGCAATTTCGTTGCGAGAGGTTGCGCGACAACTAAGAACTGGTAGCGAGGGCGCGTCATTATGAGCCGACTACTGAACTGCTGGAGCGGGTTTCGCGACCTGCTCAGAGGGCTGTTCTCTCTCTCTACGCAGTCCGCGCCCAAAGATTGCGACTACGCGAAGACACTGGAAGAGCGGTACAGCAAGCCGAGACGGTGCTGTTAGGAAAGGAGTGAAAAATGAGGTATCAATTCGACCACGTAGCCCAACAGGTTCCCGACATTGCGGAGGCGATAGCGTGGTATCAAGAGCATATTCGGGGTGTAAAGGTTCTCTATCAAGACGCGACTTGGGGCTTTGTAGACGCGAACGGAACGCGCCTCGCCTTTGTTCAGCGCGACCAACACCCAAATCACCTCGCTTGGCGTGTATCTACGGAGGAGTTGGAGCGTATGGCGGAGAAATACAACAAACAGGTGCAGACTCACCGCGACAGTACGCGCAGTTTCTATCTGGAGGCTCCGGGCGGCGCATGGGTTGAGATTATCGCCGTCGAAGGCTCTTCGTGGGCGGAGTACGATGGAGAGTAGCGCAACCCAAGCGTGTAGTCGTCCTCAAAACAGCGCATAGCGAGGTATCTGTATGATTCCACATATTAGGGCGTTCCGCGTCTACTCTACTCTTGCCATAACCATTATGTTGAGTGTTACGCTCTTGAGTTACGCTCAAAGTTCGGGCAGTAGCCAAAGTCTTGCGTCTATGGGCGCGAAGGCGCATCGCTTCGAGACGCTTGGACTCTACGTCACTCCGCCAACAAAGGAGGAGGCGCGTTACTACGACTTCTACAAAGCGTGCGGGTATAACTATCTCGAATTTTGCGATATAGGCTTTAGTTGGAAGCCCTCTCTCCTGGCGAAATACTACGCCGACACCGACGAGGCGATAAAAACAGCCAAAAAGAGGGGCTTCAAAGTATGGATACTGCTACTCGCGGGGATGAAGCAGTGGAAGGGCGAGACCGATAGAGGCGATGGAGGCACGTTCAGCGCACTGAAAAAAGAGGCGTTGCAAGAGCGGCTCTCCTATATCCGAAAGGCGGTTCAACGACTACCTCATGCCGATGGATTCGCCTTCTTTGCAGGAGACCCCGGCGGCGATCCAGAGGGACGTAGCACGGTTCAAGACTGTATCCACTTTGCGCGTGAGGTGCGGAATATTGTGCGCGAAAACGCTCCTAAAGCTAAGTTCGTGGTCAATATGTGGGCGATTGCGGAGTGGGATGGGTTTCCATCGCCATTCAGCCTAGATTTCTGGCAGAAGCAGGTGCGCCTCTCCACCGCCGTCGCTCAGGATAAGAGCCTACTCGGTGAGGACTGCGGTATCGTCTTCTCCATGGACAACTACTACCGCTCTCTTACTCTCACCTGCTACGACGACGCAGGGGTGAAGCCGGAACTCTACCCGAAAGCCTCAGACGTGCAGAAACTACGGCAACAGGGTGTTCACCCTATCTATGGCTGGCCCTACTTCCTTGTGGATGAGGTGGACGACGGCTTTATCACACCCAACAATGTCGTAACTAAAGGGCAGTCTCAGGCGGAAACGCGCTATATTCGAGCGATATTGGATAGCGGACGCGAGATTGGTCTGGATGGAATGATTGCGAATTCGGCTTTTATCAGCGCCGAACCGCTTAATATCTACGCCTTTGGCAGAATGGGCGGAGCGCCTCAAATCACGCCGGAGGCTCTACTCGATGAGTACGCAGGCTTCCTCGCCAACGCAGATACAAAAAACTCGCTTGGGCAAGTTCTTAGGTTTATTGAGAACTATAGCAACTGGGAGAACAGTCTTCCAAAGCCCTACCGCTTGAAGCCATTAGATTGCGGAGACATCACTTCGCCAGCGATTGCGCTAGAACGCCTTGCGCTAGTAGTTCCACGTCAAAAGCCCCCCATCGTTCTGCCGGAAGCCCCCGCTCTCTATCTGAAGCGATTGGAGAGACGGCTACAGGCTATCGCTAAGGGCGATATTGGCGGCGTACACCCTATTATTAAGTCCAGTTCAACGCCGAAAAGAGAGACCCCATGACCCAAAACTACCCCGGTATCAAAATTGGAGACAGGATGAGCGCTCGTCCTACGGAAAAAGACTTCACCTTCTTCCAAAATATGGGCATTGAATACGCCACTATCTGGACAACGATAGAGGACGCGACTTACGAGTACATGGCGCACACCAAAAGCCTACTCGAAGCGCATGGAATCCAACTCTGGAACATAGGTATACTCGACCTACACTGCGACCCGACAATGGTACTCGGCTTGCCCGGCTACGATACGAAGGTGGAGCAGTATCAGCGGTATCTCCGAAATTTGGGACGCGCTGGTATCGGATACACCACCTACGCACACATGGCGAATATCAAGATGTTGCCCTACTATCAGACGAGCGTCGGCTCCACACGCGGCGGAATACCTACCCGCGAATTCGATATGGAGTTGGCGCAACACCTTCCGCTTTCGCACGATAGAGTCTATACTGAGGATGAGGTATGGGATACCTTCACCCGCTTTATTCGCGCCGTCATGCCCGTTGCAGAGGAGGCAGGCGTTCGTATCGGGCTACACCCAGACGACCCGCCCGTTCCAACGCTGGGAGGCGTAGCCCGCGCCATCCGTAACTTTGAGGGGTATCAACGGGCTGTTGAGATAGCCGATAGCGACAACTTTGGTCTCTGCTTCTGCGTGGGAAGTTGGGCGGAGGGCGGCGCAATGCTTGGCAAAGACTCGCTAGAGATGATCGCTCACTTTGGGGCGCTTGGCAAAATTTTCAAGATTCACTTCCGCAATGTGGATGCGCCCCTACCTAAGTTCCGCGAAACGCTTATCGACGACGGGTATGTGGATATGTACGCCATTATGCGTGCGCTTCGTGATGTCAACTTCGACGGCGTACTGATACCCGACCATGTACCCGGAGATGGCGCAGACAAAACGAACTCCGCCTACACTATCGGCTATATGCGCGCTACCCGCAACCGCGTCTACAACGAGTAAATACCATGCGCCTCTTTTTTAGCATAACGTTGCTGTTTCTGCTCCTCCTCTCCGTCGTCGCGTGGCGCATTCAGCCAAAGATGGAGCAAGGTGGAAAAATACCGCTTGTATGGGTAAGCGATGACAACCCAGCGCGACGCGACCAAGTAGCCCTGTTCAACACAATGTACCCCCAAAATCATCTGCGCCTCGACCCGGGTAATGGCGCTATGGAGAAGGTGATAGTACAGTCGTTGGGCGGCGTAGGTCCCGATCTGTTCGACTGCTATGATGGGTTTCAACTCTCCGCTTACGTTCGCTCTGGTGTGGCATGGGATGTGACGGAGGAGTTGAAGCGTCTCAATATGGACATTGGCGCGGTCTGGGAACCGCTCCAAAAGTATGTCGCCTACGATAAGCGTGTCTACGGTTTTGGCACAAATATCGCCTCCGACGCTCTCTGGTTCAATAAGGACATTTTTGACGCGGAGGGGGTTCCCTATCCAAAAGGTCCTTGGAAGTGGGACGACCTCGTAAAACTAGCGCAACGCATGACAAAACGAGACTCCTCTGGTCGTGTAGAGCGTTTCGGGTTTATGTGCGAGTGGTGGAACTGGCTTCACTTCGTCTATCAGCGGGGCGGGCAGGTCTACACATCAGATGGTACGCGCTGTATCGTAGACAGCCCGGAAACGATAGCGGCAGTACAGTTTCTTCACGACCTGATATATAAGTATCAGGTGGTTCCTAGCCCTATTGAGGAGGCGGCGATGGCGACGCAAGGCGGCTGGGGTTCAGGAGTTATCACACGGTTTGGCGCGGGTAAAGCGGCGATGGCGCTTGGCGGACGCTGGTGGCTCTGCACCCTGCGAGACTACAAAAAGTTGCGGTTGGGGGTGGCGGAGTCGCCCTATTCGCTAAAGAGGGTCTTTCGCGCCTACGGTAAAGCGACGCTCATCAATCGGCACAGCCCGCGACGCGAAGAGGCGCTTAGGTTTCTGACCTATCAGTCCACAAAAGAGTATAACGACCTCATCAACAGTCAGGCGGACGGCATGGGCCCCGTAGTCGGCTATACCTACACCGATACTTTCCTACACAATGCACACTTCCCCGAAGAAGACCAAAACGCCGTCTGGCGCGAGACTGCTCTGCATTCGCAAGCCGACCAGATAAGCCCCTTTGTCAATGGTCAAGTCGCTTCACGCCTTATCACCAAACAGCTCGATTTAGTCAAAAGCAACCAAAAGTCGGCGGCGGAAGCGATGCACACAGCGGCGCAACAGATAAACGAAGAGATAGCCAAAATGCTAGAGCAAGACCCCTCCCTGCGGCAACGCCATGCCGCCTTAGTCGCGCAACACTCCGGAGGAGGCAAACTGTGACAACGCCTCCCGCCCGCCTCCAAAACTCCCGCCGCGCGCGCGAAAGGCGAGACCTATGGGTGGCTATCGGCTTCCTACTCCCAAACCTGCTCGGTTTTCTCCTCTTCACCAGTGGTCCCGTGCTATTTTCGCTTGTTGTCAGCTTCTCAAACTGGAACCTACAGCAGACTGTCCCCTTCCGCTGGGTAGGTGTAGAGAACTATGTGCAGATGCTCCATAATTCGGAGTTCTGGCTCTACACCATCAACACCTTCTACTTTCTGCTAGGAATGCCGATAGCCGTCTTTGGGTCGCTCTTTTTGGCGGTTATGCTCAGTCAGAAACTGCGCGGTATCGTTATCTTTCGCACGCTCTTCTACCTGCCCAGTTTCACAAGCGGCGTCGCTCTGATGATTCTCTGGAAGTCGCTCTACAACCCCGATTTTGGTCTAATCAATGCGGCGATACGCCATGTCTCCGACCTCCTTCATCTCGGTATCACGCCGCCGGAGTGGCTACTCTCCACCAAAAACGTGTTGGGGCTAGATGTAGAGCGCGTCGCCGTGAATCGCGCTCAGTGGGGGATGGGCGCGCGTGACGCGATAATCATTATGGGGATATGGATGGGGATTGGCGGCAACAATATGCTACTCTACCTCGCCGCGCTCACCAACGTCCCGCAGGAGCTTACCGAAGCAGGAGAGCTAGACGGCGCAAGCTCGTGGCAGGTATTTCGGCATATCGTTTGGCCCCAACTCGCTCCCACCACCTTCTTTATTCTGGTGATGAGTTTTATCGGCGGGCTACAGGGCGGGTTTGAGCAGGCGCGGGTTATGACGAATGGCGGTCCCGCAGGCACGACCACAACACTCTCGTATCATATCTACACAAAGGCGTTTGAGGAGTTTCAGATTGGTTACGCCTCCGCCGTCTCGTGGGCGCTCTTCGCGCTGATTTTCGTCCTGACGCTGGTCAACTGGCGTTTTGGCAATAAGGAGGTGAGCTACTAATGAGCGCAAAACTTCGCAACACTCTCCTCTATCTGCTTCTAACTCTATTTGCGCTTACGGCTCTCATCCCGTTTTTGTGGATGGCTCTCACAAGCTTCAAGCCGTTGGAGGAGGTGGAAAAACTCAACCCAGTTCCGACTGTCTGGCACCCCGAAAACTATCGAAAGGTGTTTGAACAGATATCGTTCGCCCGCTACTACTTCAACAGCCTTTTCATCGCCGCATGGGTTACGTTTCTCACCTGCCTGACCAGTTCGATGGCGGCGTTCGCCTTTGCGCGGTTACAGTGGCGACAGCGCGATAACGTGTTTCGGCTCTACCTCGCTACGCTGATGATACCCGGCGTGGTGACCATGATTCCGAACTATACCCTCATGGTGAAGCTACACCTGCTCGATTCGTATACTGGGCTTATCGTGCCGTCCGCCTTTAGCGCTTTCGGGACGTTTCTTTTGCGGCAGTTCCTGCTGACTATTCCCGCTGCGCTCGACGAAGCCGCCGAGATTGACGGCGCGAACAAGTGGCAACTGTTTTGGGACGTGATACTGCCGTTGGCGCGTCCCGGACTGATAACGCTCGCTCTGTTTACGTTCATGGGCAACTACGGCTCATTCTTCTGGCCCCTCGTTATGATTAAGAGCGAACACCTACGCACTCTCCCTACAGGTATGCTCTTCTTCGACTCGACCTACGGACGACAGACCAACCTGCTTATGGCGGCGAGTCTTATGAACATCGTTCCGCTCATCGTTCTGTTCATTGTCTCACAAAAGTTTCTGGTGCGCGGTATTCAAATGGGGGCGGTCAAAGGGTAGCGCTCAATTAAGATGTTTTGTCTCTCTTTGGCAGGAGGCGCAAAGCCTCTAACCTTGAGCAAAATGAAACTCTTGCTACCTTAAACCTCATTTTGGGACTTAATTTGTTTGTGACAACGTAATTTTGAAGAGAGGAGTGTCTTTCATTGAACCGTTCTACCCCATCCTTGCGACGCAAATCAAGAGGGGGGGCGCGCCGTAGCGCCCCCCTATTTCTACTCGCTATCCTTACAGTGTCGCCCCCTAGCATGGCGCAGACGACGGTCAAAGGTCGCCGCGCTATTGTATTGGAGGGTAAGGTCGCTCAACTCGTGGTCGATTTGGGCGGCGGCTCTATTACAGATTTTCACCTCCGAAGTCAGGGGATCAGTCCCCTCAACTGGGGGATGGCGGACAAGTCGACGACTCCTCGCCCTATGGGACACTTCGTCTGCTTGGATAGATGGGGGCAACCTTCGGACGCGGAGATAAAAAACGGTATGCCGTTTCACGGGGAAGCCTCTAGCGTGGAGTGGAAGGTGGCGCAACAGCCGCAGGAGAGAGGCAAACACGTTCAGGCGGAGATGACCGCAAGTCTGCCGCTAGCGGGCTTGAACGTGAAGCGTCGTGTTGCGCTATCGGCTACTGGCGCCTTTTTCACGGTTCGGGAAGAGGTGACGAATGTAAACAGACTGGGGCGCCTCTACAACATCGTGCAACACGCAACGATTGGTCCCCCTTTTCTAGACGAAAGTACGATAGTAGATGCAAATGCGCGTAAGGGATTCATGCAGGGAAGCCCTCTGCCCAACCCGGAAGAGCCTTCCGTAAGCTGGCCCGAAGGACGGCAGGATGGTCAGCCAGTGAACCTGCGCCACCTAACCAACAGTCACGACCCCAACGTGGTATCTTTCACGATTGATGAGGAGTATGGTTGGGTCACTGCCTGTAATCCCGCGCAGGGGCTAATGATAGGCTATCTCTGGAGAACCTCCGAATACCCTTGGTTCAATGCGTGGCGACACGTAGAGAACGGAAAGCCTTTTGCGCGAGGGCTAGAGTTCGGCACGACAGGGCTACACCAGCCGTTTCCTGTTCTCGTAAAGAAGGGGAAGATATTCGGGCGGACGATTTACGAATATCTGGACGCTGGCGAGACCGCTACAAAGTCCTATATTTGCTTCCTTATGGAGATTCCGAAAAACTATGCAGGGGTCTCTAGCATAACGTATAAGGGAGGTGTATTGACGCTTCACGAACGGAGCGGCTCCCCAGAGCGCGATTTGAAATTGGAGGTTGGCAACCCGTTCGACGCTACAAAGTAGGTAGCTACGCATACCGCTAGTAAACGAAACGCTGGGGCTATAGAATTTACGCTATAGTCCCCGTTCTCGCAAGAACTGATAACTAGAGCGGATGCAATCGAACGGGTCGCGGCGGCAGGTGTCCTGCTCGACGGCGTACCACTCCACTTTCGCCGCTTTACAGGCTCTGATGATTCCATCCCAGTCCATGTTGCCCTCTCCCACTGGCGACATAATGGGTCCCTCTTTAACCACCTCTTTGTCCTTGGCATGAATTAGCGGGACACGCCCCTTCAAACGTTCAAACAGGCGCACAGGATTGACCCCCGCGTGCGCCGCCCAGTAGACATCAATCTCCAACATAAAATGCGGGTTTGGCGAATCGATAAAGGTGTCGTAGTACGTCTTGTGATGCTCTTCGTAACGCTGAAACTCGTGGGCGTGATTGTGGTAGCCGAAGCGTATGCCCGTAGCGTTCAGCCTCTCTATGACGGGGGCGGATTCGTCCAGAAAACGCTTGTAGCCATCTGCGCCCATTGCGTTGTATTCGTTGGGCATTCCGCCAATCGCGCAGAAGTCGCAACCGAGGTCGTGATGAAACTCTATCTCGAAATCGGTGTTATGCGCGAGAGAGTCCCAGTTTCGGTGGGTCGCTACACAGCGTATTCCGTTGCTATCTAGCAGTTTACGCGCCTCTTTTGCGGAGACTTGCGGAGTCTTGCCATCCATTGCGCCGACGGCGGAGAGTTGGACAGCGGCGTAACCGATGCGGTGAACGCGTTCTAGCGTCTGCGCGAAATCTTGAGCGGTCTTGGTGTAGTCACGAAGAGTGTACATCTGCAAGGCAATTTTTGTCGACATAGTTCGTAGTTCCTTTCAGTGCGCGTCCCTCTGTAGCAGGAGGGCTTTGGGCAGTAGCGGAATCGCGATAAGAGCGAGGAGCGTCGTTACCGAGTTGAGGTAGATGAGCGGCGTAAAGGACTGGTGAAGTATATCGAACAGTTTGGAGCCTATCCAGTCTGAAAGCCCAGAACTCAGGTTCCATACGCTCATCATAATGGAGTAGCCCAACGCCTCGCTTCCTTTTGGCGTCGCCCTCGCGCCTAAGTCGTATACAGGGAGCGTTGCGAGAATGCCTGTCAGCCCCTCTATAGCGGTTATCCACGTAGCGGAGCTCTTGTCGTGGTAAAAGAGATAGAGTAGCGTGCCGATGGAGTGCTGAACGATACTCCAAAAGAGGATGGCGCGGATACTGAAGCGTCTGCAAAATCGGGTGTAGAACCACGCGCCCGCTACCCCCGCCGTTCCGGCGATAACCCCTAACACTCCCAAGTAGGTTGGAGGAATATGGAGCGTGTTTGTCTGGTAGTAGAAGAGGGGAGTGCCAAAGCCCGGCGCTATCGCTATCAAGAATATCATCACGGCGGCGCTCATCAGGCTACGGTTATGAAAGAGGGCGACAAACTGCTGTTTTACGTTTCGTAGCCCCTCGCGATTTATTTTAGCGGAACGCTCTTCTTTTAGGTTTTTGAAGTAGAGCGGTATCAGGATAATATGAC
>CAIJLM010000493.1 GCA_903821495.1 uncultured Chthonomonas sp.
CCGGCAGCAGCAGCAAGCCGGATTGTGAATGAGGGCGATGTATTGTCAACTGTTATTGCGAAAGCACTTGGAGTACATCATTTAGACGTAGAACACGCCTTCGACTGGTTCGCTGGACAGGGGCACATTAAACATATTGCATACGCTAAAGGAGATGGAACGGGGATGGACAACCAAGTGTATGACATCTCCGCTTCTTTGAAACGTTGGCTACGCGACCAGTAAACATAAAGTCAAGCCCTCAGCAATCAATTAGTCCAGGGTTCAGCCGAAGTTTTGTGTCAATGGCGAAAGCCTCACGCTTTGCGGACGCAACTAACTCGCGATAAAGAGGGTGAGCCTTGTAGCCGCAACCGTAAAATCCGTCCGAAGGACGGACGCACTTCACAGGCAGGGGTTGAAAACCCCTGACCAACCTGACCAAAACGCAGAATTTCACAGAAAACGAATTAAGGAGAGAGAGTTGCCGAAAGACCCAAGTATAAAAAAGGTATTACTCATAGGTTCGGGCCCCATCATCATTGGGCAAGCCGCCGAATTCGACTACGCAGGAGCGCAAGCCTGCCGCTCGTTGCGTGAAGAGGGCATTGAGGTAGTCCTTATCAACTCGAACCCCGCCACTATTATGACTGATGTGGAGATGGCGGACAGGGTCTATATAGAGCCGCTCTCTGTGGAGTTTGTAGAGAGAATCGTTGCGAAAGAGCGTCCCGATGGGATAGTCGCCACGCTTGGCGGGCAGACGGGCTTGAATCTCGCCACGCAGGTAGCGGAGGCGGGAATTTTAGAGCGCTACAACACGCGCCTACTAGGAACTCCGCTTCGCGCCATACGGCAAGCCGAAGACCGCGAAGAGTTTAGAACTCTCATGCGAGAAATTGGCGAACCTGTCCCCGAATCGTGGATAATCACCGACGAAAGTCAACTCGGCGACGCTATCGCTTCCGGTATCTGGCCCCTCATTGTGCGTCCCGCCTATACTCTCGGCGGCACTGGCGGCGGAATTGCGCGTAATGTGGACGAGCTGCTTACTATCACACGAAGCGGGCTTGCGCTCTCCATGCGTCATCAGGTGATGGTAGAGCGGTATCTTTCGGGTTGGAAAGAGGTGGAGTATGAGGTGATGCGCGACGCGAACGACACCGCTATCACCGTCTGTAATATGGAGAACTTCGACCCGATGGGGGTTCACACAGGCGACAGTATTGTTATCGCGCCGTCTCAGACCCTCTCGGACAAAGAGTACCAGATGCTCCGAACCGCCTCCCTTAAAATCATCCGTTCGCTAGGAATTGAGGGCGGGTGCAACGTCCAGCTCTCGCTCGACCCCCACTCCTTCGCCTACTACGTCATTGAGGTCAATCCCCGCGTCTCTCGCTCTTCCGCGCTCGCCTCTAAGGCGACGGGCTACCCGATTGCGCGAGTCTCCGCAAAGATAGCGATTGGGCTACACCTCGACGAGATAGAGAACGCTGTCACACGGAAAACCCTCGCCTGCTTCGAGCCGGCGCTGGACTACTGTGTGCTGAAAATACCGCGCTGGCCCTTCGATAAGTTCGTCGGCGCGGATAGACGCATCACCACGCAGATGAAGGCGACAGGCGAAGTTATGGCGATAGACCGCGCCTTTGAGCCTGCCTTGATGAAGGCGATTCGCTCTCTGGAAGTCGGTATTTACGGATTGGCGAATAAGACCGGGCACACCCTCAGCGATATGGAGTTGGAGGAGGCGATTCGCGTTCCGCACGACGAACGGCTCTGGTCAATCACCGAGGGCTTCCGACGTGGTATGATGGTAGAGGAGATAAACGCCCTCAGTAATGTAGACCCTTGGTTCCTGCGTAAACTGGAAGGGTTAGTAAATCTTGAAACGCGCCTCAAGGTAAACGCGCCCGCCTTCAAGCAGATGTCCAAAGCCCTTGAGAGCGAGGAAGAGGAGGCGCAAGAGCCGTTGGAAGAGCGATTCGGCTCTGCGGTTCGCCTTCTGCGTGAAGCGAAGCGGATGGGCTTTGCAGACCGCACTGTTTCCGAATTCGCGGGAATGTCGGAGGGTAAACTCCGCAAACTCCGCAAACATCTCGGCATTGTTCCCGTATATAAGATGGTGGATACGTGCGCGGCGGAGTTTGAAGCGCTCACCCCCTACTACTACTCCTGTTACGATACGGAGGACGAATGAGCGAAGAGCGGTATGTTCTCGCGACAGGCGCAGAGGGCGCAGAGCGGCTGAAAGTCGTTCAGGGCGTTCATGGAGCCGATACCGCCGACTTTTTTCGCCGACTGGGGAGTCTACAGGGCAAGCGTATAGTTGACATTGGATGCGGGATTGGGAGTATCTCCTGCTGGCTTGCGGAGGAGGTTGGCGAGGCGGGTGAAGTGGTTGGGATAGACCAGAGTGAAGGGCAGATTGAGCAGGCGCGACAACGCGCCGAATCTCTAGGCTTGAAGAACGTTCAATTTCATGTCGCGACCGCCTATGAAACGGGGCTAGAGCGTGAATCGTTTGATATAGCCTACGCTCGTTTTGTTCTGATGCACCTGCGTGAGCCGAATACCGCACTGACCGAAATGATGGCGCTATTAAAGCCGGGCGGAACGCTTGCCGTAGAGGATGGCGACTTCTCGTCACTGGGAACCTACCCCGCTTCGCGTGTGTTTGACCGCGCTGTAGAACTCTACCGCAAGGCGGGAGAGGCGCAGGGCGAACATTTTGAGATAGGGAAGTATCTGCACCAACTGGTTATAACGGCGGGGGCGCATAATGTGCAGGCGCGTCTCGTGCAACCCGCCTACCTAAGCGGTATCGAAAAACGCCTTCCTTCATGGACAGTAGAGGAGGCGACACCTTTTCTGACACAGGCGGGTATCGCGTCACAAGAGGAGATAACGGAGATTCTGGGAGAGGGGCGCCGCTTAGAAGAAGATGAGACAGTTCTCTTTTTTATGGCGCGAATGACGCAGGTATGGGGGGTGAAATAGGGGGAGAACCTAACCCCCTAGCCCCCTTCCCGAAACGGGAAGGGGGAACAACTGCCGCGAATGAGATAACGGAGGCGGTGGAACGCTAGGCTTTTGCCCTAAACCGAGTGGCTCTATCCAACGACAACCACTTTGCGCTCTAGTCACCCCTTCCCGCGCCGGGAAGGGGACGGGGGTTAGGTTCCCCCCGAAGGGGGGCGTGAAGTAGGGACTTAGGTTCAATTCAGAGAGGCAAGCCATGCG
>CAIJLM010000494.1 GCA_903821495.1 uncultured Chthonomonas sp.
AGATGACCCATCAAGACCCCTTAAACCCGCAAGACCAGTCGCAGATGCTCTCTCAGATAGCCCAGTTCTCGCAGGTGCAGACGATGAACAATGTGTCGGACGGGCAGTCCAAACTGCAAGCGACGGGGCTACTCGGAAAGACCATCTCCGCAAACTACGTAGATAACAACGCGCCGGCAAGCGTAACGGGTATCGTTACGAATGTGAAGTTCGATTCTAGCGGCGTTCTGCTTACGGTTCAAGGCGCGACGCAACCTATCAAGTTGAGCGACCTCACCGGAGTTCAGAACTAAAAGGAGACCGCAAAGATGCAAGACACAAAAATCAATACCTTGCAAGACGCGCTTTTCGCTTCGCAAATTCAGCCCGTCAAACAACACCCGCGCCCGCAGTCGCAAGGGGCTACCAGTAGCGCCGATAAGCCCTCCTTCGCAGAGTTGCTACGTTCGCAACAGGGGTTGGCTCCTCAGTCCTCTAGCGGAGAAATTAAGTTTTCCGCCCACGCTCAAACCCGATTGCAGTCTCGCAATATCTCGCTACAACCCGCGCAGATGACGCGATTGCAAGACGCAGTGCAGAAGGCGGCGAGCAAAGGTTCGCGGGACAGCCTCGTGATGATGGACGATATGGCGATGGTGGTGAGCGTGAAAAACAGAACCGTGGTGACGGTGGTGGACAAGGATAGCATGAAGCAGAACGTCTTCACCAACATTGATAGCGCGGTTATCGCGTAGAATTGTCACTCTACAGGCTGGACTGACGTTGGAAAACGCGGAAGCCTGTCTCCCTCTCCCGACGGAACGACGGAGAGGAACACTCATTCGATACGGAGGTCACAATAAGATGCTACAGGCGTTATTTGCGGGCGTTAGCGGTATGAACGCATACCAGACTCAACTTGAGGTAATTGGCAACAACATCGCCAACGTGGATACAACAGGCTTTAAGGCGGGGCGCGTCACCTTTGAAGACCAACTCTCCCAAACCCTACGCTATAGCGCGGGACCCGACTCCACGCTCGGCGGGCAGAACCCTGAGCAAATCGGTTTGGGGGTGACGCTCGGAACGGTGGATACCCTCCAGACGCAGGGCAACCTCCAAAGCACAGGCAAGCCCACCGACCTCGCTCTTCAAGGCAACGGCTTCTTCCTCGTCTCCAACGGCTCCAGCGTCTCCTATACGCGAGATGGCTCGTTTGATATTGACAGCCAGGGCAACCTCGTCAACCCCTCCAATGGTATGCACCTCGTGGGCTACACAGCGGACAAAAATGGCGCGATAGATACCACAAAAACCCTTGATGGCAGTAGCGTAATTAAAATTCCGGTGGGAACCCTCACTACCGTAAAAGCGACCCAAAACGCCACTCTGCAAGGCAACCTGGACGCTACCAACCCGACGGGAACGTGGACAACCTCGCTAAAAGCCTATGACAGTCTGGGAATAGGACACGACCTCACCTACAAATTTACGAAAACGCCCGTTAGCGCAACTGCGCCGACAGGAGCGTCGGGCGAATGGAGTTGGACGGCGAGCGAAGGCGCAACCCAAGTTGGCAGTAGCGCAACCACAGGAAGTAGCCCGCTCAACTTCGACGCGAACGGCGCGATACTGAACACCGCCCCCCTCGCTTTGAGCCTCGCGCCAGCGGGCGCAAAGCCGCTGAATGTCACCGTAGATGTCTCCACCCTCTCGCAACTCGCGGGCGCTTCGAGCGTGACTACCACTTCTCAAGACGGCTTCCCTGTGGGAACGCTTCAGACCTTCTCTATCGATACCAAAGGCATTATCTCCGGTATCTTCACAAACGGTCAGACGCAGACGCTTGGGCAGGTAGCTACCGCCTCTTTCACGAACCCCGCGGGCTTGGCGAAGGAGGGCGGAAACCTCTTCAGCGTCTCTAGCAACTCCGGGCTTGCACAGGTAGGAGTCGCCGCGCAAAATGGGCGCGGTAAAATCAGCACGGGCTATACGGAGATGTCCAACGTAGACCTCTCTAGCGAACTGACCAACATGATTGTCACGCAACGCGGCTTTCAGGCGAATACCAAAATTATCTCCACCGTAGACGAGTTGCTTCAAGAGATTATCAACCTGAAACGATAACGGGGAAACGAGTTAATCTAGCAGGAAGATTTACGGGAGAAAATACCGATGATTAAAGTGACACGCTTCGACCAGAGCGAACTTATAGTGAACGCCGACCTCATAGAGTTTATCGAGCGGACTCCCGACACCGTTCTCTCTATGATAACGGGGCGCAAAGTGCTTGTGCAGGAGAGCGCGGAGGAGGTTATGGGCAAGATTATGGAGTATCGGCGTAACGTTACCTCAACGGCTCCCCGCACCGATGGCGTGCATATTCCTCAGAGCCTACTGGAGAGAGCAGGATGAGCGATTCAACCGTTCCCAACCAAGTAAGAAACCGCGGCGAGAGCGCCCGTAAAGCGAACACGGCGCAGACTATCTATGGCGGCAAGCCCGCCCATTTTGTAGATTTCGCCTCCATAACAGGGGCTTTGCTCGCTTTCGGGGCGCTCTTTGTGGCGGTCATATTAGAGGGCGGCGACCTCAAATCGCTGATTCACCTGCCCGCCGCGATACTCGTTTTTGGCGGAACCATAGGCGCGGGCGTGATGAGTTTTCGCGCCAGTACGCTTATGCAAATCCCAGCCCTCTTGAAACGAATCTTCACGGAGCAGAGGCGGGATGTGAGCGAGGTCATTCATCTTATATCACGGTTCGCAGACAAAGCGCGCCGCGATGGGCTTCTCTCTCTGGAAAACGATGCAAAGGCGCTAGACGAGCCGCTGTTCAAGCAGGGCATTTTTCTGGTGATAGATGGAACCGATGCGGAGACCATTCGCGATGTTCTCTCCACCGACCTGCACTATCAGGAGATGCGCTACCGCGCCGAAGAGAGTATTTTTACCACGCTCGGAGGCTTTGCGCCCACTTTGGGAATCATCGGAACGGTCATGGGGTTAATCCATATGCTCGCCCAACTCAACGACCCCGGCAAGATGGGACCCCTCATCTCAGGGGCGTTTATCGCAACCCTCTACGGCGTAACCAGCGCGAACCTGCTCTTCTTGCCCATCGCGCACAAACTCCGCGCTATCGCTAGCGAGGAGCTGTTACTTCAAGAGGTGGTTTTGGAGGGCGTGCTTGCGATACAGGCGGGGAACTCTCCGCGCCTTGTGGAAGAGCGCTTGAAGTCTTACGTTACACCTCGACAGCGTGAAATGATGTTCAGCGTAAGAGGAGGAGGCAGGAGATGATACGCCGCCGCGCAACCGCGCTCCCCGCGAATGAACACCTAGACCGCTGGCTTCTCACCTACGCGGATATGATAACCCTCCTCACTATCTTCTTCCTGCTTCTCTACTCCATGTCGGTAGTAAGCAGGGGGAAGTTTTCGTCGTTAGCAAGCTCCGTTCGCGCCTCTCTCAGCCCTTCAAAAGCCTCTGTGACCGCTGGCGGAGGGGGAATACTCCCCGGCTCTCCTAAAGGCGAAGTTTCCGAGCAAAAATACGCGGAAAGTATGCAGAACCTGAACCAATTTGTGGAACAACATAAGTTGAAAGACAGAGTGAGCGTCGCTCAGGACACGCGAGGAATCACTATCTCTCTACTGGCGGACGATATGCTCTTTCAACGCGGAAGCGCGGATGTGCAGGGCGGGGCGGCGGCGCTGTTATGGAAAGTTTCGCGCCTGTTACAGACGGTCAGCAACGTCGTACAGGTGGAGGGGCACACCTGCAACCTACCGATAAAAACCGCTCAGTTCCCCTCGAACTGGGAACTTTCGACTTCACGGGCGGGAGCCATTGTCAGGGAGTTCACGGAGCGGTATGGGCTGGATGCGAATCGGTTTCGAGCGGCTGGCTACGCCGCCATTCGCCCGATTGTCCCCAATACATCCGAGACAAACCGCTCTCGAAATCGTCGGGTGGACATAGTGATACTGAAAACAGAGCGTCAGAAAGAGGCGGAGACGCTTCGCAAGGCGGAGTTAAATCGCGTGCTAGTCTCTACTCCGCCCGTGTCGTAGCCATCGCATCGTAAGGATATTCGTGGGTTCAGGGAGGATACAAGAAAATGTCGGAGCATAAAGCGGAGGGCGGGGAAGCCAAGAAAAAAGGCGGCAAAATGCCGCTCATTATAGGCTTAGTCCTGCTTGTGGTAGGGCTTCTGGTCGCGGGGAAGGTAGTTCTCGGCGGCAAAAGCGCGGATACCAAAAAGAGTTCCAAGCACAAAAAAGCCGCGTCCGATGACGAGGAGGCGAAACCCGGCGCGAAGGGCGAAAGCGCGGACGCAGAGAGCGCGGATGACGAAGAGGGCTACTCGGAACCTGCGGAGGAGTTTATCGCGCTAGAACCCGAATTTACGGTCAATCTTTCGGGCGCGGGAGACCACTATTTGCGAACCAGTATCTCAGTAGGGGTGAAAAAGGGATACACCAAAGCGCAACTAGAGCCTCATGTCGCGCCTCTGCGTGACACCATCATCACCATTTTGAGCGCAAAGCAGATAAAGGAGCTGAACACTCCGGAGGCTAAGAAGAAACTCAAGAAAGAGTTGCTCAAAAAACTGAAAAAGGTATTTCGCGAGGAGAAGGAGCCTCCCATCGTGGAAATCGCTTTTACCGCCTTCGCCACGCAGTAGAGACGTAAGAGTTCAGGGTTGTGGGAATTAACCGCGAAACACGCAAAAAAGCGCGAAAAAATGCACACAAGCCCCTCATCTGGAACCATTCGCACAGGCTTCCTAATCTCATACTGCCATCCGTGCATTCGCCCCTTCTCCCAGAATTGGGAGAAGGGCTAGGGGTTGAGGGCTAGGAGAGGTTGGGTGAGGTTATGTGAAGAGCCGC
>CAIJLM010000495.1 GCA_903821495.1 uncultured Chthonomonas sp.
ACGACTGCTTGTGTGCGTTATCATGGATGAGAGGTTTACCAAAGGAATGAATTCAGCCGGACGCATTGTCATTATTGGCGCGGGTCCCACCGGAATTGGAGCCGCCTACCGCCTTAAAAAACTAGGCTATACCGACTTTACTGTGCTAGAAGCCGAAGGTTATGCGGGGGGGCTAGCGAGTAGTTTCACCGATGATAAGGGCTTTACATGGGATATTGGCGGACACGTCCAGTTCTCGCACTACGACTACTTCGATACCGCGATGGTCGAAGCGCTCGGCGCGGACGGCTGGCTCAACCATGAGCGCGAGTCGTGGGTCTGGATGGCGGATAGGTTCGTGCCGTACCCCTTTCAGAATAACCTGCGCTACCTGCCTAAAGAGATGATAGCGAAGGCGGTTCGCGGTCTTGCAAATCGCCCCCCGCGCACGCCCTCCCCTACTCAAGACTTCGGAACGTGGATACTACAGGTCTTCGGCGAAGGCATCCGTGACATCTTCATGGAACCCTACAACTATAAGGTGTGGGCATACCCCCCTGAACGGCTCTGGGCGGGTTGGGTTGGCGAGCGCGTGGCGGTAGTGGATATGGGACGCGCCCTCGAAAACATCTTCCTCGAAAAAGACGACCTGAGTTGGGGACCCAACAACACTTTCCAGTTTCCCAAACATGGCGGAACGGGCGCGATATGGCGTTCATTAGCGAATCAGATTGGCGAAGACCGCTTTCAGTTCAACACCCGCGTAAACCAAATTGACTGGAAGAGTCGCAAACTGACCACACAGGACGGCGAAACCCTAGAGTACGACCACCTCTTCAGTTCGCTACCGCTGGATACGCTTGGCGCAATGCTCACGCCAACAATAGATACGGTTCGCAACGCAACTTCCCAACTTCTCCGCTCAAACTCCCACATTATCGGTGTTGGCTTGAAGGGCGATATGCCCCCGAAACTCGCGAAAAAGTGCTGGATGTACTTCCCGGAAGATAACTGCCCCTTCTACCGCGTTACTGTCTTCTCGCACTACTCTCCGAATAACGTGCCGGAGCCTGAAACAGGTAAATACTGGTCGTTAATGACCGAGACGAGCGAGTCGAGCGTCAAGAAGGTCAATCGCGAAACGATTATTGAGGAGACCATTCAGGGGCTACTCAACACGGGGCTAATCCACAGTCGCGAACAGGTGACGCATACGTGGATGTACACGGCGGAACACGGCTATCCCACCCCCTCCCTTGAGCGCAACAACCTTCTCACGCAGATTGAACCCGAACTCAAGAGGGCGGGCATCGCCTCTCGCGGGCGCTTCGGCGCATGGAAGTACGAGGTCTCCAATCAAGACCACTCCTTTATGCAGGGCGTGGAGTGGGTGAATAACCTACTACTGGACGTGCCGGAGGTGACAGTGCGCTTCCCCGATGCGGCGAACGCTATGTGGGGCAAAACGAAGTAGAACATGGGAGATAGAGCAATGAAAGTATCCGTCGTAGTATGCACTCGCGATAGGCACGACACCATCGGGCAGGCGATAGAGAGTATCGCGCAGTGCGACTATCCCGATTTCGATATACATATTATGGATCAGAGTACGACGGACGGAACCCGTAAAATCATTGAGGAGATTGCTCCGAAATACGCGGACAGATGCCCGATACTCTACCATCATCTGGATAAGGCGGGGCTGTCGCGCTCCTATAACGCGGGGCTGCGGGTCTCTACAGGCGAGGTTATCGCCTTCACCGACGACGACGTTATCGTGCCGAGCGATTGGGTGGCGCTAACCGCGAAAGCCTTTCAGGACGACGCGAATGTCGCTCTCCTCTATGGGCAGGTCTGCGTTCCGAAAAGCCTTGAGGAGTCGGTAAAAGAGGGAATTATCGTGCCGGCTCTCACTTTTACCGAGCGCGAAAAGATAAGACAGGGTAAGCCCTTTAAGGTGTTTGGGATGGGCGCAAACATGGCGATTCGCCGCTCTCTACTGAAAGAGGTGGAGGGGTTTGACGAAGCGTTAGGCGGCGGAGGACCTCTTCGCTCCGCGCAAGACTACGATTTTGCCTATCGCACCTACCTAACGGGCAAAACGATTCTACTCGAACCGGATGTGTGGGTAGACCACTACGGCACGCGCACGCAAGACCAGTGGCCCCTCACACTCAAAAACTACGGTATAGGAGATGGAGCCTTCTACGCGAAACATATCCGTTGCGGCGACACGCAGGCGATGTGGCTCTTTCTGAAAATCTACCTTCGCTCGAAGGCGCGGGTCTTCAAGCGTCTCCTGAAAACAGGGACGTGGGAGCCGGATATCTACGGTGAATTTCTACCCGTCGGGTTTCAAGAAGCCGCGAAGTTCGACGTAGATAAGCGCGTCCGTCTGTATCGCGAGACGGAAGAGGCGAAGATGACCGTCACCCAAGCGAGCGTAATAACAGGCGCATCTGCGGAGCGGAAGGCGTAGCCGTCGTGACCACGCCCTCTGATAACTTGCGCCTGAGCGTCATCATTCCGACCTACAATCGGAAAGAGAGCCTCCTCAGAACGTTAAAAGCGTTGGAGCGGCAGACATACCCAATGAACGCTTTCGAGGTTTTGGTTATCTCGGATGGCTCGGTGGATGGCACGGCGGAGGCTATCGCTTCGCTCAATACCGCCTATCGCCTTGAGTTTGTAGAGCAGGCGAACGCGGGCCCCTCACGCGCTAGAAACAACGGCTCCCAACGCGCCCTAGCGCCGCTACTTGTCTTCGTGGACGACGACATTGAACCCGTAGCCTGTTTTCTTGCGGAACACGCGAAAGCGCACGAAAACGACGCAAATCTTGTACTTATCGCCCCACAGACGGGTCCCTTTGGCGAACCGATGCCCGCTTGGATTGAGTGGGAACACCGTATGTTGCAGAGGCAGTACGTGAACTTCGTTAGCGGCGTGTGGGAGATTGGTCCCAATAATCTCTATAGCGGCAACTTTTCTGTAAGCCGCGCCGCGTTGCTAGAGGTCGGCGGCTTTAACGAAAACTTTACCCGGCAAGAGGATGTAGAACTCGGCTTCCGCCTAGAAAAACGTGGACTACGCTTCAAGTTTAGCGCGGAGGCGGACGGCATTCACCGATCGTCACGTCCTTTCAAATCGTGGTATCGCACTCCCTTTGAGTATGGGCGGCGCGATGTGCAGATGTCGCGGGAGCAGGAGGACGGCGGGCGTATTATGGCGTGGGCGCGGAAAAACTACAGCGAACGCAACGCTCTCACGAAGTTCCTCGCCAAAATCGCAATAGGCGCTCCCATTATGGAGGGGCTTGTGTTGGCTCTGGTTCGCGGAATGGTCTTCTACGGCGGGCGAAAAGTCGCGCTACTCGCCTGTAGCCTTCTGTTCAACCTACGCTACTTACAAGGAATGTGTTTGGAGTTGGGCGGACGGCGAAGCCTTTGGAACACGCTAGAGGGGCGAGAACAACCACAAGATGCACAAGCCTCTTAAAATAGGGTTCATCATGTTTACCGAGGTAGGGCTAAAGACGCAGTATCTCAACTGGCGCAACGCTCTTACTGAAGATACGTGTATTTCGCCTGTCTGGATTGCGATTAGTTGGTGGGAGGAGGGCGGCAAAATCGAAAGTCTTCCGCTTCTTCCGAACGGCTTGAAAGCGCGTCTACGCGGTCAAGCCCAACTGCGTAAGGGAATGGCGGAAGCGCCCTTCGACGCGCTCTTTATCGGCTCGAATATGGTGTATGTCGGGCAAAACCAACTGGCGAAACAGCCGTACTTCATAACTACCGATGTCACGCCGAAACAACTCCACGCTTTTGGAGACCTCTATAACAAACTGCCTTCGCGGTTCGCACTTATTGAAGAGAGGAAAGAGCGGGAGCGCAAAGCCTACTATCAAAATGCGCGTTGCCTCTTCCCCTGGTCGCACTGGGCGGCGGAGAGCATGGTGCAAGATTATGGCGCAAACCCTAACAATATAGAAGTGATACCGCCCGGTATAGATATGCAGAAATGGAGCGTCCCGCAACGCAACCACGAAGGGACGACACATATCCTCTTTGTAGGCGGCGACTTCTATCGCAAGGGGGGAGACCTTCTGCTGGACTGGGCGAAGCGGACGGCGAAACGTGACTGGAAACTCCACCTCGTAACTCGCGACAAAGTAGAGCCTCCCAACGAACACGTGAAGGTCTATAACGGGCTATCACCCAACGACCCGGAGCTACTTCGCCTCTACCAGCAGGCGCACATTTTTGCGCTTCCGACGCGGGGCGACTGCTACTCCTTAGCGAGTATCGAAGCGATGGCGACAGGGCTTCCCGTCATTCTCTCGCAGACCGGGGGAACGGGCGACATTATTAAAGACGGCGAAACGGGCTACCTGATAGGCGCAGGAGACGGCGATGCGCTTGCGGAGAGGCTGAACGCGCTTATCAGCAGTCCTGAAATGAGGATTCGCATGGGCGCGGCGGCGCGGTTGGATGCAGAGAGCCGCTACGATGCGTGTAAAAATGTCCTCAAAACGGTTGACGCGATGCGGACGCGCTTGGGAGAAGGACGGTGAGCGCGGAAGTCGTTCACAATATGGAGAGCGAGATAGACGCTATCTCAGAGATGCAACGCTCAGGGGGGCGCGTCGCCGCGAACGCTTTCACCTATCTACTCTCGCAAATCGTGACTTGGGGCGTAAGTATCGCCGTCGTCGCCGTTCAGCCCCATCTTATTGGGGAAAAAGGGCTGGGCGAACTCCGTATCGCGAATACGGTTGTGGGTACGGTGGTGACATTCGCGTGTTTGAGCCTAGAGCAGTTTTTGATTGCGGAGGTGGGGCGCAACAAAAACGCGACGGAGCAGATGTTAAGAGCCAGTTTTGGGCTGAGACTTGCGCTCTTACCTATAATGGTAGACGTTATCGCGCTTGGCTTCCGATGGATGAACGTGAGCCAGATTGTCTGGATGATAGGCTTTATCCATATAATGAGAGTGGGTATTGGCTTTGTGGGACTACCGATTCGCTCGGTGTTGGCGGGTTGGGAGAACGGCAAGATGGTCGCCGCGATAGATTTCGTTCCTGTCATCGCCCCGCTCTTCGCGTTCCCCTTGCTATTTTTAGGCTTTAGCGTGATTGTCGTGCCGATGGTGGATTTGGCGGCAGTGGCTCTGCTCTACCTCTTTCTGGCGCGGTACATGAGCAAGCATATTCGCATGATGCCGACGTTTCGCTGGTTGGAGTGGAAAACGCTGATACATGGCGGCACGCCGTTCCTTGTGAACGAGATGAACGCGCAGCTCTACGATTTCGTGACTATCGCCCTGCTCATGCGCTTTACCAATGAGGCGACGGTGGGTGTCTACTCTCAGGTGATTAAGTTTCAAGGGACGTTTCTATTCGTTCCGGTAGCGATTGCAACGGCGATGTTGCCGTTTCTGGCGCGGCTTGCCGACAAAACAAACGAAGTAGACAAAGCCGATTTTCGCGTGATGCAGCAGCGCACCCTCGTCGTGATGATAGCGACAAGCCTTCCTGTCGCGACGATGGTTTTCATGCTGGCGCACCCTGTGTGCCATCTGCTTTTCGGGCATAAACTGCTTGTAGGAGTGCCGGGCGTGCTACAGATAAGCGCGATAAACCTGCTTCCGCTCTATCTGCTGACCGTCTTCTATCGGTTTCTGGTGGCGCAACGCAAGAACGCGATTTGGAGCGTCTTTCTGACGGGAACCGTTGTTCTGAACGGGGTTCTGTGTTACACTCTGATACCGTTGGCGCGTGACCGCTGGCAGAACGCTTCGATGGGCGCGGCGCTCTCATCAATGAT
>CAIJLM010000496.1 GCA_903821495.1 uncultured Chthonomonas sp.
AGCCTACTTCACATTCAAGTTAGTTCCCGAAAAGACGCTACCTGTGTAGTAAGCGTCTCCCGCAAAAGCATAGGATAGCGGGTGCAGCCCTTTGGCGGCGTTGGCGGGAATGGTGTAGGCGAGAGTCGCTATTCCCGTTGTATCCGTGACCGCTGTTCCCACAGAAACGCCGTCCACAGAGAAGTCGACAGTTCGCCCGCTTACTCCCTTGCCATCCGTGCCACGCTTGAGTTTCGCCAATATATTGACCGTTGCGCCCTGATTTCCAGAGAGAGAGGAGGCGGCGAAAGTGGTGGCTGTCTGGTTCAGGGTCAGCGTACTGGTTCCCTTAGAGGCGTTATAGAGAGCGTTTCCTGCAAACTCAGCGCTCAGGGCGTGTCTACCCGGAGCCAAGTTGTCGTCGGGCTTTAGGCTAAAGGGCGCTTTCCCTGATGCGTTTGTGAGGGCGCTTCCAATCGCTACGCCGTCTAATTTGAACGTTATCGTCTGGCTGGCGAGAGGCGCGTCGTCTGTCTTTCGCTTCAATTGAGCGGTGAAACCAACGGTTTTTCCGTAGAAAGCGGAGACATTCTCTAACTCTAAGGAGGTGTTCGCCGCGCTAACCGTAAAGGAGGCGGTAGTGGAGGAGGCGTTGTACTGCGAGGTTCTAGCGAACTGGACAGTAAGGCTATGCGAGCCTAGAGCCAAACTCTCTTGTATAGGATAGTTGATAGTTGCGCTTCCTGTAGAATCCGTAACGGCTTGCCCTACAGAAGAGCCGCCCACGAAAAAGGAGAGTGTCTGATTGGCTAGTTTTTTGCTGTCGGTGACACGTTTTAATATACCCGTGAAGTGGAGTATCTTGCCATACGCGCCGGAAGGAGCCTTAACAAAGATACTCGTATCTGTAGCGTTTACGGTAAGAGTGGCGGATGCCGTCGAAGGGGTATAGTTGGTAGTTCCTGCGAACGCTACCGTAAGAGCGTGTACGCCTACGGGCAGATTGTCCTCTAACCTATAGGAGAGTATCGCTTTGCCAGCGGCATCTGTCGTCGCTTGCCCTATCGCCGCTCCATCTATCTTAAAAATAAGCGACTGATTGGGAATACTTGCATTATCTGTTTTTCGTCTTAATTGAGCGGATATCCCTGCGGTTTTTCCATAGAAATTGGAAACATTCGCCATAGTTATCGAAGTAGCCGATGCGCTGACCGTGAAGGAGGCGTTAGCCGCGGAGGCGTTGTACTGCGTAGTTCCAGCGAACTGAACAGCGAGCGTGTGCGAGCCTAGAGAGAGGCTCTCTGGAATCTGGTAACTAAGGGAAGCCCCTCCTTTGGAATCGGTAACGTCTTGCCCAATAGAGGAGCCATCCACAAAAAAGGAGAGTGTCTGATTGGCTAACCTACTGCCGTCTGTTATGCGCTTTAATACTCCTGCAAAGTTCAGCGTTTTGCCATACGCCCCAGACGGCGCGGAAGCGGTTACGTTTGTATCTGCGCGGTTTGCGGTGAACGTGGCGGAGCCTGTAGAGGGGTTGTAAGGGGGGCTTCCCGCGAACGCTACAGTCAGGGTGTGCGCCCCTACAGGCAAGCCTTCATTCAGCCTATAGGCGAGAGCCGCCACTCCTTTAGAGTTAGTGGTCGCTTTCCCTATCGTTATGCCATCCAGTTGGAAGGCGAGGGTTTGACTAGCCAGCCCTTTTAGGCTAGGTTTTTGCGTTAATACGCCAATAAACGTGACGGTTTTACCGTATTTCGCGGAGGAGTCGCTTGTGGTCAGAGCGGTATCAATCGTGACTCTCAGGCTGTTGGAGGCGGAGGAGGCGTTGTAGTTACTATCGCCTGCAAAGTTGGCGACGAGGGTGTGAGCGGCTCCCGCCAGACTCGCAGAAGGGGTGTAGGCTACGGTTGCAACTCCTGTAGAGTCCGTCGTGGAAGAGCCTATACTAACGCCATCAATAGCGAAACTCACTGTTTTACCCTGTAGCGCGGAGTTGTCGTTACTGCGCGTTAGCGCGGCGGTGAAGTTGACGCTACTACCCGCTATCCCCGCCATATCACTGGCTTTCAGAGCCGTGTCGGTCTTGCGTACAGTCAGGTTAGCAGTATCATTTGAGGGGATGTAGTTGGTATCTCCGACAAAGGCGAGAGCTATAGTGTGAGAGCCTACCCCTGTCGTCTCCGTAATCGTATAGGCGAAGGTTGCGTTTCCTTTGCTATCGGTAGTTGCGCTACCAAGAGCGGCTCCGTCAAGGCTAAAGGCGACAGCGCGATTGACGATAGGGTGGGTGTCAGTATTTCGTGTGAGTTGCGCGACGAACAGCGCGACATCGCCCACTCGCCCTACGACATCGCTCATGGAAAGCGTCGTCGTCGCCTTATTGATGGTCAGATTCGTTGTCGCTGAAGAGGGGTTGCGCCCATCATCCGCCGCAAATGCTACAGTAAGGAGGTGCGCCCCCGCTCCAAAATTTTCGTCGAGGGTGTAGGTTAGGCTGGCTGTTCCTGTGTTATCCGTTGTCGCCGCGCCGATACGGGCTCCATCTATGCTAAAAATGAGACTTTCGTTCGGTATGGCGGCGCTGTCTCGGCTACGGGCGAGAACGGCGATTAGCGCCACTGTCTGCCCAATCCCTCCCGTAACAGGGGGCGCGTTGATTTCCGTGTCCTTCAACCCCGGTATTCCTGTGACGAATGCGGTTCCAGAGAATGAAAAATTGACAGACTGATAAGCCCCCGCCGTTACGGGGAGGTTCGAGGAGCTGGTGTAGCCTGCAATGTAGGCTTTGCCGCCGCTATCCAACGCTATGTCTCGCGCTACATCATCGCCCGCGCCGCCCAGATAGGTGGAGTAGAGAAGCCTCTGCCCATTACCGCTCAACTGCGCCACAAAACTATCCACTCCTCCCGCGTAGCCTGTTTGAAAAGAGTTTGAGGTAGTAGGGAAGTTGGAGGAGTAGGTCTGCCCCGTTACGAACGCATTACCGCTACTGTCTAGGGCGATAGCGCTACCTATATCGTCGCCCGCGCCTCCCAGATAGGTGGAGTAGACGGCTTTGTTTCCGCTTGGGTTCAATTTGGTGACGAAAGCGTCGAAGCGTCTGCCCGTTTTTGTTTGGAAGGCATCGTCTGTAGTGAGGTAGTCCAGCGCGTAGGCGGCTCCTGTGATATAGGCGCTACCGCTACTGTCTACCGCGATTCCACTACCCAAAACCCACCCCGTCGCATTGAGATAGGTGGAGTAGACGAGAGAGTCGCCGGCATTACTGATTTTGGAGACGAAGGCGGAGGGATAGCCGGAGAAAACCGTGCGTAACGCTTTTGCGGTGACGGGAAAGTTGCCGGAGGAGGTTGTCCCCGTTACGTAGGCGTTACCTGCGCTGTCTACGGCGATACCGTTTATCTGGTCTGCGCCTGCGCCGCCGAGATAGGTGGCGTAGGAGGGAGAATCGCCAAGAGAGGCGAACTTGACGACGAAGCCATCGTAAGCCCCTCCGCTATGCGCTGCCCGAAACGCTCCCGCCGTAGTTGGGAAGTTGGTTGAGTTCGCCCACCCGCCTACATAGATACTGTTCGCGCTACCTAGGGCGATGCAGGTTGCGCTGTCGTCCAGAGAGCCGCCGAG
Organism: uncultured Chthonomonas sp.; assembly: GCA_903821495.1. Lineage (GTDB taxonomy): Bacteria > Armatimonadota > Chthonomonadetes > Chthonomonadales > Chthonomonadaceae > CAIJLM01. Next base: position 3,604 of record CAIJLM010000496.1, read on the forward strand.
ATAGGTGGAGTAGACAAGCGCTTGCCCGTTCGCGCTTAGTACGGTTAGAAAAGCGTCTGCGCCGCCCTGTAGGCTCCCCTGAAAAGCGTTGTTCGTGACGGGAAAGTTGGAGGAGTAGGTCTGACCCGCTATGTAGGCGTTTCCGGCGCTATCCACAAGGATGGCGTTTCCGCTCTCGTTCGCGCCTCCTCCGATATAGGTAGAGTAGAGAAGCGACTTGCCGTCGGGGCTGAGCTTGGCGACGAAAACATCGCTACCGTTCGCGTCCTTTGATTGAAAACTCCCCGCCGTCGTTGGAAAGTCGGCGGAGTAGGTCGTTCCTGTGATGTAGGCGCTACCTGCGCTGTCTACCGCGATTCCGTAGGCGACATCCTCATTACTTCCACCAAGATAGGTGGAGTAGAGCAGTTTGGGGTCTATGATAAGCGGTTTGCTGGTATCGTAAGCCCCCACGCGAAAACAGACGTAGTTGTTATGCTGTACGCTGTACTCCGCCTTCACGTAGTTGCGCTTCCCGTTCAGGTCTTGGTAGGCTACGGGAGAGCGCCATCGTAGCGAACCGCCGCCCATCGTAAGAGTCAACTCTCCATTGGGGAGGACTTTTACCGATTTCGCGCCCGCAAAACGTAGTTTTATTTGGGAGGGATTTGCGGCGGGACTAACCACGAAGTCGTACTCTAGCCCGCCCTCGTTTCCGTAGTAGACGACATCCACTCCCGGATAGACGTTTGAGAAACCCGCCTTTGCATAGTTCGGAACGCCTGTACGCCAATGAGCGCGGTCTCCAATGAGGTAGTTTGAGGTTGTCCGTAGAGGCTGAAAGGGGAGGGCGTTCGCCTCTGCGTTCGCGCCCTCCAGTCGCATACGTAGCCCGGTTCCTTCGCTTTTGGCTGTTTTACCGTGTCTCTTTTTCAAAGAGAACACCGCCTCGTCAGGCTTAACAAAAAGCGTGTAGCCGCTACCTCTTGAGAGGAACTGGACGGACTTATCGGTCTGCCCGACATTGCGTTCAAAGGAGATAGGCGCCGCCGCAATAGCCCGCTTGGGCGCTTGAGCGTTCAGGCGGGGCGTGAGAGCCATGCACAAGATTATAGCGACGAACGCTCCGATTTGAACTCTACAAAACATACGAATCTCTCTCTCCTCCTGATGGGTTTCCGAGTGTGAATTATGGAATCAACTGATAGGTCACGAACGCGATTTTTTTGCTATCTGGCGACCAACTCGGCACGTTGATGGTTCCTTGCCCCCCAAACACCTTCGCCAGCAGTTTTATCTGCTTGGTCTCAAGGTTCATAATGCGGAGTTGCACATCCTTGTTAGGCGGATGCCCCGTCACTCCTTTTTCATAGGAGAGAAATACCATGTTTTTGCCGTCGGGCGAGAGGTGCGGGAACCAGTTGTTATACTCGTCCGTCGTCACCTGCTCCTGCTCGCTTCCATCGCTCTTCATGCGCCACACCTGCATCCGCCCCGTGCGCTCGGAGTTGAAATAGAGATACCTGCCGTCCGACGAGTATTCGGGCCCGTCGTCAAGCCCTTTCACGTCGGTCAGTCGCCTCTCTTCGCCGCCCTCAATGGGTATAGAGTAGATGTCGAACTGCCCGTTGCGTTGGGCGCAGTAGGCGAGGGTTTTGCCATCGGGCGATACGCCGTGCCAGTAGGAGGGCGAAAGCGGCGTTACAAGTTTCGGTTCGCCGCCCGTTATTGGCAGGGTGTAGATACGAGACTGATGGTCTCCCTGCGACTGGTCGCTGATGATGAGGGTTTTACCGTCGGGCGTTACGCCGTGGTCGTTATTACAGCGAATTGCGAAGCCTGTAGGAATCTCCTTGGGTTCGCCGCCTTTCGAGGGAATCTGATAGATACGCCCTCCGCCATTGAACAGTAGAGTCTCGCCGTTCGGGAGCCAGTTCGGGGCTTCGATATGCTTGGTCGTAACATACGCGACGTGGCGGTCAGTGGAGGCAATCGCCTGTGTTTCTAGCGTACTGTAGAGCGTTGGCTCATGCGAAGGCGCGGGTAGGTCTGTATTAAGGTCTACTTTGGAGAATACCGCCTGCTCTACGTTGTCTTTGTTGTGAGAGCAGACCCCAAGCCCGATGTAGTAGTCGCCCTTGAGCGCAAGGCGCGTCGCGGAACCGCAGAAGTGGAACTCGCCTTTCTCGTCTGCGAGATACATCCGCACCCACTCCCCCCGCTTTTCGAGGCGAAGGCACTTGGGCGCTACGGCGTTCGCCTGAACCTCATGGGTGGTTGCGCCCTGTGTTTCGCGGAACTGGAGGGAGGTGAGACCGTCGCCATGCAGAGCGGCGTCTGAGTACGCGGAGTCTGTGTCGAGGCTCTGGCGAACCATCAGGCACGCCTTACGATGCGGCTCTTTGCCCGTCCCTACAAAATCTATGTCGGCGGTAAACGAAAGGTCGCCGGATACCTTTTTCCAAACAAAGTGAAAAGCGTCCTTTGCAAACCACATATTCTCGCCGCTTCCGCTCACCGTGTACGTTTTTTTGTTCGAGTCGTAGGCGACAGCGCCGGAGTGGAGGATAACGCCTATATCGTGATTCCCCTCAAATATCCCTATAGAAGGCGCGGATTCATGCCCGCCTAAAGTAGCGAAACAGGCGCTTGCGATAAGAAGAATACAGAGTAGCGTGAGCGAAACACTTACGGTGTGTCCCATGATATTACGACCTTTCTGCGGTTTTCGTTGTGACCGCGAGAAGCGAGGCGTTTTCCTCTCGAATGGCGACTAGCAGTTCCGCGCACGCCACCGACACAAGGGCGTACACCTCTTCGTATCGGTTGGTGTGGTAGGGGTCTGGAACCTCGTAGACTCCTAGTTGCGGCGCGTACTCCATGAGGGGCGCAACCTTCGCTTTGCCAAAGCCGCCCAGAAGACGAACATCGGCGAGGTTCTCATCGTCCATCGTAAGAATGTAGTCGAAGATACGGAAGTCGTCGCGCTGAATCTGGCGGGCGCGGTGTTGGTAGCCAGTAATCCCTTTAGAGTTCAGAAGAGCGGCTGTTCGAGGGTGAGGGGGGCTGCCGATATGCCACGCCCCCGTGCCCGCCGAGTCGGTTTCGATAGAGGCGGCAAGCCCCGCTTCCAATACGAGGCGCTGAAATATCCCCTCCGCCATCGTAGAGCGGCAGATATTGCCCAAACAGACAAATAAAACTCGTATCACGCGCCGCTCTCCTCTTCGGGCGCGTCCCGCTCCATACTCAACAGCGTTCGCGCCTGATTGAGTTTTTGCGACGCTAAATCGCCCCGCTTTTGAATAGAGGCGATGTCGGGGAAAGGAATGTAGACTTTACTCACCCCTTCGAGGTCTTGCGCGTTTATCTCTAACACAAGCCAGCCTTCGGGGTCGGTTGCGCCTTGATAGGTTTTTGTGAAACGGAGGCGACTTTTAGGAAAGAGCATGATGAAACCTCCCTATCATTTCATTGTGGTCATATCCAATTATAGTATAGATTACCTGAATACGCTATAAGGAGAGTGGCGAAAACAGAAAAATAGAGCGCGTGAGAGAGCGCCCGCTATCCGCCCGCCCCTTTCCTAAACATAGAAACTCCTTTGAACTTTAGTTTCCGGTAAATCAGAGTGCAATTTGGTCTATTTTCGCCTCTGTGTTCTTCTTATGTCTTCGGTGCGC